>NZ_AP023033.1:4430000-4687452 GCF_019670125.1 Agarivorans aestuarii | reverse complement strand
TGTGAATAAAATTCGTCAAGCCAGATAACAGCTTAGTTATTTGATATAACCACAGCGTATTTGTGCATCTACTGCGGTTGAACTAGAATTTTTACCCATACGAAACTACAGATACAGAAGAATAGAAATGAAACTACTAAATAAATCACGATTGCTACTTGGTTTACTGCTAGTTAGCCTAAGTCCTTGGTCAGCATTTGCACAAGATACCGTTAAAGTAGGTATGTCTGGTCGTTATTTTCCTTTCACTTTTGTAAAGCAAGATCAGCTGCAAGGCTTTGAAGTTGATGTTTGGAATGAACTAGCCAAACGTAATGATTGGAAAGTGGAATTTGTTACCGCCAACTTCTCTGGCCTATTTGGCATGTTGGAGACAGGTCGCGTAGATACTATTTCTAACCAAATCACTATTACCGACGAACGCCAAGCTAAATACTTATTCTCTCATCCTTATGTGGTGGATGGCGCGCAAATTGTAGTCCGTAAAGGCAATAGCGAGATTACTAGCATTGACGATCTAAAAGGTAAGAAAGTTGCAGTAAACCTTGGCTCTAACTTTGAACAGTTATTAAGAAAACACGACACTGAAAACCAAATCAAAATTGCTACTTATGATACCGGTATTGAGCAAGATGTAGCCTTGGGTCGCTCAGACGCATTTGTAATGGACCGCGTATCGTCACTAGCATTAATCAAGAAATCTGGTCTACCCTTAGCGCTAGCTGGTCAGCCTTTCGAAACCATCGAGAATGCGATGCCATTTAAAAACAATGAAGCAGGCCAAGCTTTACAAGCTAAAGTTAATGCTAGCCTAGAAGCTATGCAGCAAGATGGCAGTCTAAGCGCAATTTCTCAAAAATGGTTTGACGGAGACATCACAAAATAATGTCTACATTTGACTTCGGTTACATGTTAGAGCTGTTCCCAATACTGTTTAAATATTTGGGAACCACCATGGAAATGGCTGCAGTTGCAGCCGTTTTTGCGTTAGCGCTTGCGCTAGTATTGGCTCTATTTCGTGTATTTAAGTTGCCACTGCTTAATCAATTTGCAGTGGTATTTATCTCATTCTTTCGTGGTACCCCGCTGTTAGTACAATTGTTTATTTTGTATTACGGCTTACCTCAGGTATTTCCAATACTGATTGGCTTAGACGCATTTAGCGCTTCGGTCATAGGATTAAGCTTGCACTTTTCTGCCTACAAAGCAGAAAGCATTAGAGCAGCTATTAACTCTATTGATAAAAGCCAGTGGGACGCTTGTTATGCCTTTGGCATGACTCGGCTACAAGCTTTGCGCAGAGTAGTGCTTCCGCAAGCTCTACGCACCGCTCTGCCCTCGTTAATGAACTACCTTATCGATATGATTAAAAGTACCTCTTTGGCCTTTACTTTAGGTGTGGCTGAAATCATGGCTAAAGCACAAATGGAAGCCTCTAGCAGCTTTAAGTTCTTTGAAGCATTTTTAGCGGTAGCACTTATTTACTGGGCAGTTGTTGCGGTATTTACCCAGCTACAAAACCTGGCTGAAAAGCGATTATCTAAGGCCTACTAACAATGATAAAAATAACTAATTTAAGCAAAAGCTTTGATGGCCAAAATGTACTTAACGGCATCGATTTAGAGGTAAAAGAAGGCGAAGTTGTAGCTATCATCGGCCCATCAGGAACTGGTAAATCAACTTTTTTGCGCTGCATAAACCATCTTGAGCAACCCGACAGCGGCACCATTAGTGTTGATGATTTAACTGTAGATGCCACAAACCACCAGCAAAAAGAGGTGCTCGCACTACGCCGTAAATTGTCTTTTGTTTTTCAAAACTACTCGCTATTTGCCAACCTGAATGCTGAGCAAAATGTTGCCGAAGCTTTAGTTACCGTTTGGAGGAAACCGAAAGATCAGGCGCTCAATAGTGCAAGAGAAATTCTAAAAGATATTGGCTTAGCCGATAAAACCAAACACTACCCTAGCCAATTATCTGGTGGGCAACAGCAACGCATTGGCATTGGCCGTGCCATGGCTACTCACAGTAAGGCTATTTTATTTGATGAACCCACTTCAGCATTAGACCCTGAATGGGTGGGTGAAGTACTTGAGCTGATTAAAAAGCTGGCCGAGCGCAAGCAAACCCTAATTATTGTTACCCACGAAATGTCCTTTGCCCGAGAGGTCGCCGACCGCGTGGTGTTTATGAGCGATGGAACCATCGTAGAACAAGGCAGCCCGGAACAACTATTTAACCATGCAAAAGATCCGAGAACTCAACAGTTTATCTCGCGCATTGTTAAACGTAATGAGGGCTAATTTAATTGATCAGTTGCACCTATATATAGGAGCACTATAATGCCGCCAAAGATCCGCAGGATCTTTTCCACAACAGTATTTAAGATTAAGCGATATTTCGTTTGACTTAGAAGAGGTGAATGATTAGAATTTCGCCTCTTTTTTACCCGGTGCGCCTACCATTTTGGTTAATTGCACCGACTGTACAGTAAAAAACTAGCTAGCAAGAGTAATAAATATGAAACGTACTTTTCAACCAAGCGTACTAAAGCGCAAGCGTAGCCACGGTTTCCGCGCTCGCATGGCAACAAAAAACGGCCGCCAAGTTTTGGCACGTCGTCGCGCTAAAGGTCGCGCAAGTCTGTCTGCATAATTAAGTGCAAAGACATTCTTTTAGCAGGGAGTTACGTTTGTTAACTCCCATGCATTTCAAACATGTATTCTCCAACCCCGTTCGTGTGGGTACCCCCCAACTCACTATCCTTGCCAAAACCAATACTCTAGAACACCCTCGTCTAGGTTTAGCTGTTTCTAAAAAAAGCGTTAAACTAGCGGTAGGTCGTAATCGAATTAAACGTTTGGTAAGAGAAAGCTTTCGTCTACATCAGCACAAGTTGCCCGCAGTAGATATAGTGGTTATTTCCAAGAACGGTATTTCAGACTTAGATAATAAAGACCTGACCAAGCTTCTGGAGAAATCATGGCGAAGACTAACGCGCCGTTGCGAATAATCGCAATTATGCCAATCAAGGCTTATCAATACGTGATAAGTCCTTTGCTTGGTCCGCGCTGCCGGTTTACGCCAACATGTTCAGATTACGCGATTGAAGCAATTAATTTGCATGGTGTGTTAAAAGGTAGTTGGTTAGCAAGCCAACGTCTATTAAAATGCCATCCTCTACATCCTGGCGGACATGATCCGGTTCCAGGTTCCAAAAAAACCAATAGTGATTAACTAAAATTATGGAATCTCAACGCAATTTACTGATAATTGGGTTGCTGTTTGTAAGTTTTCTTATATATCAGCAATGGCAAAAAGACTACGGCCCACAGCCTGTAGTAACTACTGCTACCAATACTGTTACCGCAACTGGTACTACTGCAAATGGTGATGTGCCAGCCAGTGCTTCATCTCACGACGATTCAGACTTAACGCAGGCTACCGCTGTAGGTCAGTTAATCACGGTTACTACCGACGTACTTAAACTTAAAATTAGCGCCCAAGGCGGTGATATAGTAAGTGCCGAACTATTGGCATACCCAATAGAAGAAGACTCAAGTGAACCTTTTGTACTGCTAGAAGAAAGCCCTAACTTCACTTACGTGGCACAAAGCGGCTTAATTGGTCGTGATGGCCCAGATGCTAGTGCCAATGGTCGCCCAGTTTACCAAGTTAGCAGCAACAGCTTTGAGTTAGCCGACGGCAAAGATGAACTGGTTGTAGCATTTAACTACCAAGATCAAAACGGTAACGTATTTACTAAAAACTTTACCCTTACTCGTGGTAGCTACGACGTAAACGTAGACTTTCAAGTAAGCAACAAAAGTGACTCCAACCTAAGCTTGCAACTATACAGCCAGCTTAAACAAACCGATAAAGAGCATAGCTCTAGCATGGTAATGCCGGTTTATCGTGGTGGTGCTTACTCTAGCGAATCAACTCGTTACTCAAAGTACAGCGTTAAAGACATCAAAAAATCTAACCTAAATGAAACCACTACCGGTGGTTGGGTTGCGATGATGCAGCACTACTTTGTAACCGCTTGGTTGCCAAACGAAGGTGATACCAATGAGTTATATTCAAACAGCGGTAACGGTTTTGTATTCATGGGCTACAAAGCACCTTTACAAACCGTTGCACCTAGCGAATCAGCAACTTTAACTAGTTCGCTATGGGTTGGTCCTAAACTGCAGAAGCAAATGGCTGAATCAGCAAAACACCTAGACCTTACCGTAGACTACGGCTGGTTATGGTTTATTGCACAGCCACTGTACAAACTACTCACCTTCTTCCACAGCATTGTAGGTAACTGGGGTGTAGCAATTATTCTTATCACCTTCACCGTAAAAGGTTTGTTGTACCCGCTAACTAAAGCGCAATACACCTCTATGGCGAAGATGCGTTTACTGCAACCTAAAATGGCTGCACTGCGTGAGAAGTACGGCGACGACCGTCAGAAAATGTCGCAAGGCATGATGGAGCTATACAAGAAAGAGAAAGTAAACCCCTTAGGTGGTTGTTTCCCTATCTTGCTACAAATGCCTATCTTTATTGCCTTGTACTGGTCGTTAATGGAAAGCGTAGAACTGCGTCATGCTCCATTCTTTGGCTGGATTACCGATTTATCGGTACAAGACCCATTCTACATCTTGCCTATCTTGATGGGTGTGAGCATGTTCTTCATCCAGAAGATGTCTCCAACTACCGTAGCCGACCCAATGCAGGCTAAAATTATGCAGTTTATGCCAGTAATCTTTACGGTATTCTTCTTATGGTTCCCAGCAGGTCTAGTACTTTACTGGTTGATGAGTAACGTGGTTACGCTAATTCAGCAAACTATCATCTACCGGAACCTTGAGAAAAAAGGATTGCATAAACGCTAAGCACAAAGTTTAGCAACAATGCTAAAATGCCATTCAGTGAAAGCTGAATGGCATTTTTATTTTCAGCACTAAAAGTAGAGAGAGTGAGCATGAATTCAAATGATACTATTGTGGCGCAAGCTACTGCGCCAGGTCGTGGCGGCGTTGGCATAATTAGAGTATCAGGTCCCCTAGCACAAGATGTGGCCGAAAAGCTGTTAGGTAGATGCCCCGCTCCTCGCTACGCCGATTACTTACCGTTTAAGAGCCTTGCTGGCGATACACTCGACCAAGGGATTGCACTGTACTTTAAAGGGCCAAATTCCTTTACCGGTGAAGATGTACTAGAACTACAAGGCCACGGCGGCCCGGTAGTAATAGACATGCTAATTCGCGAAATTTGCCAATTAGATGGTTTACGCATGGCTCGCCCAGGTGAGTTTAGTGAGCGCGCATTTCTCAACGACAAGCTTGATTTAGCCCAAGCAGAAGCCATTGCAGACCTTATTGAAGCCACCAGCGAACAAGCTGCCAAAAGTGCCCTGCATTCACTACAAGGTGAGTTTTCTAACAAGATCCACAGCTTAGTAGAAAACGTGACTCGCCTGCGCATCTATGTTGAAGCCGCTATTGATTTCCCAGAAGAAGAAATCGACTTTTTAAGCGACGGTAAAGTACAAGCCGACCTATATGCCATTATCGAAGAATTAGCATTAGTACAAAACCAGGCGCGCCAAGGCTCCTTGCTACGCGAAGGCATGCGAGTGGTCATTGCAGGCCGCCCCAATGCCGGTAAATCTAGCCTACTAAACGCCTTAGCAGGTAAACAAGCCGCTATTGTTACCGACATAGCTGGCACAACCCGCGACGTTCTGCGTGAACACATTCACATCGATGGCATGCCGCTTCATATCATCGACACCGCTGGCTTGCGCGACGATGCCGATGTGGTTGAACAAATTGGTATCGAGCGAGCTTGGGAAGAAATCAATAATGCTGATCGGGTATTGTTTATGGTGGATGGCACCACCACCGATGAGCTAGACCCACAAAAAATCTGGCCAGAGTTTGTAGCTAAACTGCCAACAAACATGGGCATGACCGTGGTACGTAACAAAGCCGATGTAACAGGCGAAAGCATAGAAGTAGTGATGGACCATGGCCACCCAGTTTATAAACTCTCTGCTAAAACCGAGCTAGGTTTGGCAGAGCTAAAAGACCACCTAAAACAATGCATGGGTTTTCAAGGCAATATGGAAGGTGGCTTTATGGCGCGTCGTCGCCACCTTAACGCCATCGAACTTGCCGCAGAACACTTAGACAATGGCAAAACTCAACTAGAAGTTTATCAAGCAGGAGAACTGTTGGCCGAAGAACTGCGCTTGGTACAACAACACCTAAGCGAAATTACCGGCGAGTTTAGCTCTGATGATTTGCTCAGTCGCATCTTCACTAGCTTCTGTATCGGAAAGTAAAGTGGGCAAATAAGGGAAATTAACGGCAAACAACGACAACTAAGCTACTGATTTTATTAGATCTCACTGTTCGTTAGTTTTCATTGTTTTCCGTTATTTTCTAATTATGGTCCCCAATTGGTCCCCATGACACGATGAAACCGTGATTTGGGGACCAATTGGGGACTAAAATGAAAATTTCTATTGAAAAACGTACACTTAGAGCAAACAAAACAAGAGCTTTACGACTTATTTATGATTACGGTTATATCTCTGACTTAAAGGGTAAAAATCGGCGAAAAAAAACCTATGAAACGCTCGATTTGTTTGTTTATGACCAACCAAAAACATCTCAACAACGCCAGCATAACAAAGAACATCTGCTTCTCGCTGAAATCATCAAGGGCAAACGACTGGTTGAATGGCAATCTCAAAAGCATGGTTTTGAAGATAACGGATTAAAAGGGGTTTTCAAATGATTCGCTAACTCTAAGCCTAACAATTACAGCAACGAATATAATACAGAACTAAAAACCCCTTGTTATCTCATCAAATGACTTACCGATATATCGTTAAATAGATTAGTAATGGCTTTAGCAAATAATTCAGCCAAATGAAGGGGTGTCCAGTATTGGAGCCCTAATTGGGATCCCAATTAGGGTATTCCTAGGAAGTAAACCAGAAGGGTAATGTGTCTATTGTCTCCCTCATAAACTTGAACCAATAGACCTAATTAGTAACACTAAAAAATGAATCAATGGTTTATTCATTCGTTCATTTTCTTCAAAGCTCGCTGTACGCTAGATAAGCTAATACTTAGCTCCTTAGCGATCTTTCTGTAGCTTAAACCTGCGAGCCTCAACTCCACTACAGCGTCTTTATTAATTGTACTTTTTCGCCCTTTGTATACACCGCGCTTTTTAGCTAATGCGATGCCCTCGGCTTGCCGCTCTCGAATCATAGCGCGTTCAAATTGATAAATAGCGCCTAATAGGGTGAGTAGGAGTTGGTTCATAGGATTCGAACTATCAGCGGTAAAGACTAAATTTTCCTTGTGGAAGTGTAGTGATACCCCTTTAGATAGGAACAGTTCGACGAGGGTGAGTAGATGCCCTGTATTTCTAGCTAAACGTGAAATGTCATGAACGTGAACAACGTCTCCAGATCGAATATGTGCAAGTAGCCCGTCTAATCCAGGTCGCTGTTTAACAGAGCCAGAGATGCTGTCTTCAAACACAGTATCAAGCTCTAACCCATGTAACTGCCTCAAAGTTGACTGCTCGATCGTACTAACCCGTCGGTATCCAATATTTTGTCCTTTCATACGTCACCTGTATTCAATTACGTCTAGAGTGAATGAAACGTTCGTGTTCAAAACGTTATATCCACCCTATTGAATACGGAAACCAAGATCTAACAAATGTGGTCACTTGGGTATACTCAAAATATAGTGTTAATGCTAAAAATCGGGATGACAGAAGAAAAGTAGACAAATTTGATCAATTGTTCACTGATAATATAGAGCTTAATTTTTATGCCATGGTTTGAACCCTATGCCAATTAAGTAACTTAGACCTGCTGTTATAAAAGCTGGAATACCCAAGGCCATTAAAACCATAACTGGGTATGCCCACCAGAACACATCGTCGTGACGGATATTAACAAACCCGGCCACAAGAAAACCGATTGAGGTTAGGTAGCCAATAGCACTAAGTACATTGATAAGACGTTTAACAAAACTATTCATACTTATCTCTTTCTACTACGAACATCTCTTCAATTTGTTTGATCATCTTGTTGTGAGACTTAACGATGCTGTTGTGTATTGTTCCTGTGATGATTAGAAGTATTGCGCATGCGGCTGATACTCCGGAAAATGCGAACCAATCTACATGATGCAGTTTTAGGCCTGTAAATAGGAATACTAAGCTTAAGTAAAGTAGGCTATAGCCTATGTTTAATCTAGCTGAGTTTTTCATAGTGGGGATCTCTTGCTTAAAAAGGTCTCCGTAGAGGCCATGATTAGTTATTATTGGCTAGCTGCTTTGAATGCTTTGCCTGCATCCGAGATTGCTTGGTCTACTTCTTTACATGAACCAGTTACCCTAGCAGAACGTTCTTTTAGCAATGAATCGCTAGCATCTTTATCACCGTTCAGTTCAGCCGATACAATAGGGGCCATCATAGCCATTCCCATAGCCATACCTAAATCGGCCATTGAATCGACTTCACAGTTATTCTTAAGATAAACGTAATTAGCCATATAACTCATTGCCGCTTCCCCTTTCGGTGATAACTTGGTTTCACCACAACCCGTTAGAACAAGAGTTGTTGTAAATGCTGCGAAAGTTAATACATTTTTCATGTGTGCGGTTTCCATTTAGTTGGATTGGCCTCAAACGAGACCGTAGTTATAGAGTTAAATTTGTTATGAATGTTATTACTGGTTCAGCATCAAAACCGCATACAAGCAGCAAGGTTGCCAACAAGTTGTACTTCATTTGTTCCCCGCTATTGGATGCCTAACATCTATAGACTCATATACATAAAAAGGTTGTGGTTACTTGGCACTTCAAGCAATTAGTAGTGTTTAATTATCTGGTGGGTTGATCATTCAGAGCCGCAGTGTCTTTACTACTGGGTTATAGCTAACGAATGCGCCTTGGTTTTCGTCCCTGATTTTTTTCTGTTTTGAATCAGGGGTTGCTTTGGCTTCGCTAATACATAGGCCTAGCGTTAATAGAGTTACTATTACGAAGTAAGCTATGACATATTTAGTAATTGCTAACATGTGTTGTTTTCTCTCTGGTTTATTGCCGCCCCCACTATTGAGTGGCTATTACGCTTTACTTAGCGCCATACACTTCAGGTCTTTAATTAGTAGCAACGTTGTAAACAATCGTTTGGGTTTATGTGGGTGAAAAACCTTTGATAATGGTGGTGTGAACGTGGCTAGAAGTAGTGGCAGGGATCAGTTTTGGATTGGCTGAAAATGCTTTAACCGGCATAAATGCTGCTACCAGCCAAATAACGATAATTGTTATTTGAAGTATTCTAAGTGCTTTCATTTTTATGTCGCCCTGGTTATTTGAGGCTAACTATTTAGTTAGATGGTTAGTTAGCCATTCGAAGAGTTAGTTATTAAGATTTAGGGCGGGTAAACAATACAAATAAGCCTAAAATGATGTCACCTATAACCCAAATGCCTGATATAAGCATTGCCCCGATACCCGTACCAATAGCTGCCCCTGCTGCCTCGGCACCTTCTAAACTATCCATAGTAGTGGTTGCAGCGTCCATACCTGCAAACATCCACCAAGCCATAAATATGTTAAATAAGATGAACGACCACTTGATTAGCTTGCCGAAGATAGAGCGTTTAGGCTTATTGATTAATGAGCCACAGCCAACACATTTATGAGATGTTGAAGCTATTTCTTTTGAACAAGTTGGGCAGTTTATTAAAGTAGTTTTAGACATTGTGTTCTTCTTGGTTAGATAGGTTTAACTATTTAGTGATTGTTGCGAAATGTGTGTAACCATGAGTAGTGAGGGCATCAGCTCCAACTGAGCCAGTTCTTATGTAGAACGAGCCTTTAGGTTTAATTGTGTAGCCTGCTTCTTGATACGGCGTGAAGCTTTTTCCTGTATAGATATAGACACCTTTCGAACTTGCTTCTACTAATTCAGTTGTATCGTTTACTAGCTTTACGTTAAAGGTTGGTTCAACTGAATCAAGTTCACCTGTGCGGGCTTTCAAGCGTTGTTTGAGCTTATCAGATACCATAAGCAACACTTTACCGTCGGCTAAACCTAAGCCTAATTCACGTTTATTCTTTGAACTATTCATGCCCCCTTGTTTCGTGATCAATTGGGTTTCGATGTTATATGTAACAATTGAATCGAATGCGTACTTGCTAGTTGCTTTGCATGATACAAACTCATGCTCACGGGCAAACAAGTTCCACATCATTCCATTTGCTTTACTCAATGAATCGGACTCGGCACCTGTTTCGCGGTCTTTACATGAACCATCGATGGTAATTTTTGCTTGAGAAGTAATGACCGTATCGTTTAGCTCTAAGTTGCTAACTTGGCTAATGTTTACAGGCACGATAACCTCGGCATCGCAGCCAACTAGGACAATAACTAACGCTGATAAGGCGAGCAATTTATTCATGTTTTCTCTCTGTTCGGTTTTCCCTCTTTCGAGGGTTTAGGGTTTGCTATTTGCTAAATCTTCCATACTATCTATTTCACAATTGTCCTTTAGATAGTTGTAGTTAGTTAAATAGTTAACAGCAGCTTCACCTTCGGCTGATAATGTAGGCTCACCACAACCGGTTAGTATTAGAGCGAAAGATAGCGCTGTAATAGCTAATATGTTTTTCATTTTGATACTTCTCTATGGATTAAACAGCGCCCAGTTCAAGAGCGACTTGCTTTGCTTGTTTCCAACAATCTTACTGCTGAAACTTAGTTGCAAACTTTGCAACAAAACTACGACACCTCACAAAAAGGACGACATCCTTTTTATATTGTGTTGTATGAAAATGGTTGTCAAGAAAAATCACTTTAAGCATCGAAACTTAAATTAGGAGCTACCAATATGAGTGTTAACCATTAGCAAATACTTAAGTACTCAAGCTGATGATTCAACCGAAACCAAGTTTGAGAAAGTTTGGTTTCGGTTAATTAGTATGGGAGTTATTCGAATGTTTTTAAGGAAGCGGGGGGAACTTTACGCGCTTTTTTAACTGTTTATAACGGAAAATCCAACACACATATACACACACCGCTTAACATCTTCCGGGTGCCCATTGATGGTATCGAATAAACCTTTTACACCGTCTAACTTTGGGATGATTGGTCCCACAGACAATATAGCCGCTTTAAATTGTGCGTTTGTATTGAACGAATCCACCCAAGAATTATAAAAGTCGGTGGTGGAGTCAAAATTAAGAGGCTCTTTAATCATTTGAATGTAAATCGGCGCTAGCTGTGCTGCTATGTCAGATTTTCTCTTAAAATGGGCATTAATCCCAGACTTAGAAATGCCCGCCGTTTCAGCTATATGTACAAATGTAGCTTTATCAAACCCTTCACTCATGGTTATTTTTAAGGCTGCATCAATAATCTTAGCTCTGGTTCGTTCCGATTTTATACTCATTAAATTGGCCGGCATTTTGTTGTAACTCTTTGTCACTATGTTTTTCAATAGTAGCACTAGCAATATTTACTTTACTAGACCGGCAAGACTTTTGACCTATACGATTCTTTTGAATTGATGATCATAAAATTAAAGCAACCTTTGTGTAAAAGTTAGTCAAAAATCTGTTGACCCAGCAGCAGCATCACTCTATTATCCACCCACAAAAAGGACGCCGTCCTTTTTTTGTGAGTGGATAATAGAAAGCTAGTGTACTAACTCACTTCTTGCCCTATTTGCATAACCAAAAACTCACCTTGCTAAGAAACCTCAAAGGGGTCTTACATTTCTCACTCAATAATGGCCACAGTGCTTGGTCTATATGGAAAAAGAATGAAAAAATTTATTGTTTTGTTGGCCTTAATGACTCCTATGTTGGTTAACGCCAGTGAGCAAAAAGACGCAGGAAAAACCTTTGCGCAAATAACCGCCTGCCATTTAGCTGGTGAGATAGATAAATCAGATAAAGATGCAGCAAACTTTAAAGTGATAGCTAGGTACAAAATTGCTAGCCGTAACCATTGGTGGAAAAAAGACATGAAAAGAGCACAAGAGAAGGAGTTCAGACGCTTAGACAATACCAACAAATTAGAACTCGCAATTATGTGCGGCATCATCGAAAACAAGTGGTTATAGAACAGTTATCTATTTTAAAGGGGGTTAAAAATGTTTCATAGCGCGGGTTTTCGACTGATAACGGTAACTGTTTTTATAGCGGGTATGCTTGCTTGTAATGGTGAGGACTCTATGCGTCCACTAAATGAAGATGTTCGTCCCGTAAAAATAATGAAAATTTCAGTTGCTGGCGACAAGGAAGTATCTATATTTCCAGCAATCATTAATGATAATCGCCTTGTTGATTTAAGCTTTACATCAGGCGGTAAAGTTATTTCTCTTCCGGTAAAAAATGCACAATTCGTGAAAAAAGGAGAGGTGATTGCAAGCCTTGACCAACGCGAACTGAAAAATAGCCTAAACAAATTTAAAGCTCAATTTAGAAGTGCCGAAATTGAGTACAATAGAGCGCGGCAATTATCTAAAAACAATGCTATTTCCCAAAGCGCTTTGCAAGAACGTTTAACTGAACGCGACGTAAAGCAATCCCAATTAGACAGTGCCCTACAAGCCATAAATGATTCTGTTTTAACCGCGCCATTTGATGGCGTTATTGCTAAAAAAATGGTCGATAATGGGCAAACCGTATCAAGCGCTCAGGCTATAGTGAAGTTTATTGGCGGCGATACTCAAGAAGCATCTATCGACATGCCAGCAAACTATTTAGCGGAATTATACCAAAGCACAAATAAGCAAAATAATACCAACACTTTTATTGTTCTTGATATTGCCCCAGAGAGAAAAATTGCCGCTTATTATCGAGAAGCCACCTTATTGGCAGATAGCGCAACACAAACTTATAACATTACTTTTGAGTTTTCAGCTCCTAGCAACTTGTTAGTTCTTCCAGGAATGAATGCAACCATCGAAATACACACGTTGGCAGACCATTCGGAAAATCACCCCCTAATACCATTAAGCGCAATAACAAGTGATGGCAGTGATGCTTACGTTTGGGTAGTAAATAGTGAAAACATGACGGTTACGAAACGGAAAATACACATAGCAGAAGGTGTTGGTGAAATGCTCGCTGCTACATCAGGAATAGCAAAAGATGAACTAATAGTCAGTGCGGGAGCTACCTACTTATACGAAGGGATGAAGGTAAGAAAATGGAAATAATCTTATTGAGTCATTTTGTAAAAGTTATCCGTGAGCAGGCGAGAACTAATGAATATTGCTGAATTTACAATAAAAAATACAGTGTTGAGCGTTATTGTTATGTTGTTAACAATAGTTGGTGGATGGCATGCCTATCAAAACATGGCGAGGTTCGAAGACCCTGAATTTACGATTAGACAAGCTGTTATTGTTACTAGCTATCCTGGCGCAAGCCCTCATGAAGTCGCGCTGGAAATTACCGAGCCTTTAGAAAAAGCCATTCAACAGTTAGCCGAAGTAAAGACTATTGAATCTGTTTCAACCTATGGAAAGTCTGAAATAAACGTAGAAGTAAGATATGACGCGTCAAAAACTCGAAGTGATTTACAGTTAGTTTGGAACAAACTGCGTAATAAAATCAGTGATATTTCGTCGGCTTTACCAACAGGCGCCGGTAAACCTTATGTGGCAGATGACTTTGGTGACGTATTTGGTCTGCTCTATTTTGTAACGGGCGACGGTTATTCAAACGCTGAGTTAAAAAAATACGCAAAAACCTTACAGAGTTCATTGCTACAAGTAGACGGTGTTGCTCGAGTTACCCTTGACGGGTTACAAAAAGAAGCCATTTATGTCGAGATATCGAATCAAGATGCTAAAAGGTTAGGCTTAGCTATTTCTAATGTTGTTAGCCTACTGTCTCAACAAAACGCAGTGGTTTCGTCGGGTAACGTTAAAGTTGGTAATAAGCGCTTAGTTATAGACCCAACCAATGTTGTTGACTCGGTTGAGTCGTTTCAAAACCTCCTTATAAGCACCGACGCAGACGGTAAACTTATTTATCTCAAAGACATCGCGCGAGTGTGGCGCGGTTATAGCGAACCAGAAGAAAAAGAATATCTATATAACGGTAAACCTGCTGTGGCTATTGGTATTTCAGGCCTACTAGGCAGCAACATCGTAAAAATTGGTTCAGATATTGACTCCAAGATAGCAGAAACCAAAAACCTAAGACCACTAGGAATTGAATTACATGAGTTTTATCACCAAGGTAAAATTGTCGATTCGTCAGTTGAAAACTTTGTAGTGAATGTGATTGCGGCACTGGTGATAGTGATTGTAACCCTGCTTATTTTTATGGGCTTTAAGTCAGCCATTGTTATTGGCGCGATTTTGCTTTTGACTATTTTTGCCACACTTGCAACGATGAATTTTGTTGATATTCCTATGCATCGCATTTCATTAGGTGCGCTCATTATTGCCTTAGGAATGATGGTAGACAATGCGATTGTTGTCACCGAAGGGATATTGGTAGGTATTTTAAATGGTACTAAAAAATTAGCCATTGCCAAACAAATTGTTAAACGCTCAGTTTGGCCTTTGTTGGGAGGAACACTAGTAGGAATTATAGCTTTTGCTCCCATTGGCTTCGCCCCTGGTTCAACCGCAGAATATACCGGTCACCTGTTCTGGGTAATCCTTATTTCTTTAATGTATAGCTGGTTATTTGCTATTACTTTAACGCCGCTATTCTGCTTCTGGTTGTTCAAAGAATCTTTGGGTGACAATCTTAGCCAACAAACAGATAGCCGCTTCTCTACATTATACAAAAAACTACTTTACGCCACTCTCCAGCAACGCTTTATTGTTGTGGTGGGAGTTGTTGCGCTGTTTTGTGCCTCTGTATGGGGATTCCAATTTGTTAAACCGGGCTTTTTCCCTGCTTCTACGACGCCTATGTTTGTTGTTGATTACTGGCTTCCACAAGGAACCGATATTTCTAAAACAAAGAAAGATATAGAAAGCCTAGGGAAGCATATTCAGTCTTTAGAAGGAGTTAAAACTGTGCAAGCGTCGATTGGTGGAGGCGTACCACGTTTCATGCTTGTATATGCCCCAGAGTCACAAAACTCTGCTTACGGCCAATTATTAATACGCACCCAAGATGACAAAGTTATCGATGGGTTACTTGTCGATATTCAACGCTATATTGATAACGCCTACCCTGATGCCCAAGGTAAAACATGGAAGTTTGTATTAGGACCTGGTGGAGGTTCACGCATAGAGGCAAAATTTAGTGGCCCTGCTCCTAAAGTATTGCACCACCTTGCTGACCAAGCCAAAGCAATAATGGCCGAAGATGGTAAAGCCTTATCTATTAAAGATGATTGGCGGCAAGCTATTAGCGTAATCGAGCCTATTTACGCAGTTCAAGCAGCCCAAAGAGTAGGTGTATCTAGAGAAGACTTAGCCTCAGCGCTAGAGACTAACTTCTCAGGAATGAGAATAGGTACCTACCGCGATAACGATGAGCTGATCCCAATTATTGCCAAAGCACCGAAAGCTGAGAGCAACAGCGTTACCGATATCAAAAACTTACAAGTTATTAGTTCTATCACCGGAGCCAGCGTACCTATTGGTCAAATAACTAACGGGTATAGAACGGTTTGGCGTGATGGTTTAGTAAGGCGAGTTGACCGCCAATGGGAAATTAAGGCGCAGTCAGATCCTGTTCCCGGTGAGCTTACAACCGATCTATTCAATCGCATAAAACCAAAAATTGAAGCGATTGACCTCCCAGAAGGTTACGCCTTGAAATGGGGTGGAGAGTATGGAGATTCTAAAGAATCTAATGACAATTTAGCATCAACCATTCCATTAGGTCTTATTGCGATGGTGATTACTGTTTTTGTGTTGTTTGGCTCGGTGAGGCAACCAATAGTTATTTGGCTGGCAGTACCTTTGGCCTTGATCGGAGTGTCTACAGGCTTGTTAGCCACAGGAACACCAATGGAGTTTATGGCTATTTTGGGCCTTCTGTCGTTGTCTGGCTTACTAATTAAAAATGCCATTGTGTTGGTTGACCAAATTGATTTAGAAATTATTGAAGGGAAACCAAGGCACGATGCTGTTGTTGACGCAGCGGCCAGCCGAGTTAGACCCGTAATGATGGGAGCATTAACCACAGTGCTAGGGGTTATTCCTTTATTCTTTGACGCATTCTTTAAATCGATGTCAGTTGTATTGGTATTTGGGCTTACTTTCGCGACCTTACTCACCTTAATTATAGTGCCTGTACTTTATGCCATTTTCTTCAACATAAAAGCTACTGAAAGTACAAAAAATCTTAATTTAACCCTCTAAAAAAGAGTCACTAAAATATCCATTCAGGCTTCAAACCAGCCTGAATGGATCACTGTATCTAAGGATTAATAATGAGCCTATTTAAACTCATAATACACTGTTCCATATTAACCCTATTGGTAAGTTGCGGTGGCAGCACTGACAACGATAACCCAGTTAAAGCCTTTAAAGGAAGAGCGATTGATGGCTATATCATCGGCGCTACTGTTTTCCTAGATCTAAACTTCAACAGTTTACATGATGCAGGTGAACCCAGTGTTGTGACGCAAGAAGAGGGAGAGTTTGAGCTAGTTATTCCGTCACGTTATAGCCAATGTGCTCAGTACGTGCCTATAGTCGTAAATGTGCCTGTGGGTGCGATAGATACCGATTTTATTAATACACCTATAGAAAATGCT
The DNA here is from genome assembly GCF_019670125.1 of Agarivorans aestuarii. Taxonomy (NCBI): domain Bacteria; kingdom Pseudomonadati; phylum Pseudomonadota; class Gammaproteobacteria; order Alteromonadales; family Alteromonadaceae; genus Agarivorans; species Agarivorans aestuarii. The sequence continues at coordinate 4,670,666 of NZ_AP023033.1, read as the reverse complement.
TATTCGATGGTTTTTCCACCTCAATTTGCATTAATGACAGATCAAGATTTGTTGAATTTGACGCCGTTAACCTCCGTTGTTTGGAAGCAAGTTGAGCAAGAACTCCGCGTTTACCAATCAGGAAATTTATCTTGTCAGTCTATTATTGCCGGACAAGAACTTCGAGAAGATATAGCACATAGATTGCGAGAGCAAGAATGGCGAATTGCTAATCGATACAACATTACGGTTAGCGAATTGTACGCTGACTATATCCACTCCGGAGATGATTCACTCCATCAGCTTGCACAAAAACTGGTACCCGGATTGCAAAAGTCATATGAAGAAACCAAGCAATTACTAGATCAACATCCAAACGCAGATTTTGCTTGGGTTGAATATTTCTTAGGGCGGCTAGCAAATAAGGATTCACTATATGACGATTGGTACCGTTATGAATTTGTTCAAACATCTAATGGTAACTTCGATTCTGAGACTTTTGTTATGTCTGATGACCTCAGTACTAAGGTGAGTCTATTCGATAAAAGTTCGATGAAAACGGTTCAGCGTAGTGGTATGAACATAGAGAAAACTGTCAACTTAGTCTATGCAGAGTTTGGCTACGGATGCTCGGTGAGTGAATGGCTAGAAACAACCTTACAGCAGTCATCAGGCGTTAGAAACTCAGTTTACTATGACGTCACCGATTGGACAGAATGTGAATCCCAAATGATCGCCGGTAGTGAGGTAATGCAATCTTTAATCACAAAAAACTATAGCGGTTCTGAGCTATCTAGCTCTACTGAACACGTTTACCATACCGACAACAATAGTGGGTTTAGCCATCTAATTGGAGTAACAGATTCAGTGACTCAAGAAGACTTAACCCCGATTAGAGAGGTAGTAGACACCGATTTTTACAGTGATGAATCTCATGGCGCTGACTATTGGTCGAGAACGAAAAATGACTTCAGTGAAAACGTCAGTAAGCCCTCTCAAGTTATGACTAGCCATAATAGCGATGGTAAGTGGGAAAAATATACTAATTATCGTGATGGTACCCATAAATTAGAATGTGGCGATTCAGAAACTTCAATGTCAGAAAGCCAATGCACTAATTTTAAATAAACTATATTCTATTAGGAATAGTACACTTGGGTTGAGAAGAATTTAGCTCAAATCTAAGCTGACAAGGCACCCTAAAAATCGGGTAACTGTCAGATCAGGTCTGAGCTACTGCAGTTTATGGGCGTCTTCACTTTCAATATCGTTATCTTGTCCATCTCCCCTTTAAACCTCTGGATAACGGTTCAATTATCAGCTACATCTCAAATAGAGCGCCCTTAATCGACCATTTACTGAGCCACTAAACCAAAACTATTGGCACAAATCATTGTTTAATTCTTCCAAAACATAGTCAACATAGTCTTGCAGCGCATTCACTATAGACGTTCTGATTTTCTCTAATTGGCTGGAGTGCGGACTCCAAAGTGAAATAGGAATTTCTAGGCTTTTTTTCCACTCAGATACTTCTAACTGCACTAAGCTCTGATTGATGTACTCCGATTTTACTATTGAGCGAGGAAGTAACGTCCAACCATGTCCCAACTCAGTTAGCCTAATGACGACTGATAATTGATCTATTGCTTCATTGTTTGGTGAAAAGGTAATTTTGTCTGATAAGCCTTCTTCTATAAGAGATTGTAATATTAGCTGCTTCGAATTTTTTAGTTGAGAAAGCATTTCGTCTGGAGAAGTACCGGCAAGCTTGCTATTTCTCGCTCCGAATGGAACAAAAGATAGGGTCTCTAAGTATGTTGAATGGAAACTATTTATTGCTTTACTGTCATGAATGTTAACCAAGCCAAAGTGAAAATATCCGTCTTCTATACCTTGTTTGAGTTTATCCTTTCCGCACACAAATAGATTCACCCTCAGGTTTGGGAAGTCTCTAGCTAGTTGCATTCTAACGTCGGCGATTGCGATTTGAGGAATAAAACTACAGTAACCGATATTGATGGCTTCTATATCTCCGGAGGCTAAGTTAATTGCGAGTTTATCAAAAGTTTTTAGTTGTTCTACAGCTTGTTTTGCGTATCTATATAATAATGTTGCCTCTTTTGTAGGCTCAACTGAACGGCCGACTTTATCAAACAAAGTTACCATTAGAGTGTCTTCTAGATTCATGACCACTTGGCCAATAGTACTGCGGTGTTTATTGAGTTTGACAGCAGCTTTGCTTAAAGATTTTCGTTCATAAACAGTAACAAAAGTATTTAGCTGCTCTAGGCTAAAATTCATAGTATCTCCCAATAACATTGATGTTCCGCAATATGTTTCGTGAAGTTCGCGTTTCACTCTAAAGAAGTAAAGATAAAACTGCTCATAGCGGTATCACTGATCAATATAAGCTAGTTAATAGCTTTGTCCAGTTTCGTCCTACAAACGTTAGTTAGTCGTCTGAAAAAGTCTTTGTATTATTGCCGCATCAACTGATTAACAGCTTTGGAGCTAGAAATGAAACTGAATAAAAAATTTGCACTAACCGCATTTGCTGCATTAATACTTTCTAACACGTCAGTAATGGCAGAAGAAGATAACGACCCGTCAGATATTGCTCGTGCGACGACCTCTTTCACTGTCGGTGTAACCAATCAAGGTGATGTAAAAGGAGCGCTAACTTATGCATTTGCTGTTAACGATACTCAGCAAGGCATGGTGGTTGCAGAAGGCAACATGAATAATAAAGGGGAATACAGCGATGCTCGTGCGCAATATTTCCATGTATTTAACTTCAATAACCCTATCATGCCAAAAGTCGCGGCATCGATTGACCTTATCGATAATGCCTCAATGACAACGGCTGCACTTGGTGCTGTTGTTGCAATTACACCAACTGAGAACTTCTCTATGTACCTGAGAGGCGGAGTTTTAGGTGGGGAGTACAGTGATGCTATGACTAGCCAGTTTGGTGTGAGTGACAATTCGGCGTTTGGTGGCATGGCCGCAGGTTACTTCACACTCAAAACGGGTAAAGATGGTACCTATGTAATGTTGAGCCCAGAGTATACCTATGCAGGAGGGGACATCGAAACCAATACATTGAAGTCATCCTTACGAATTGGCACTCCCATGAACGCAGCAAAAACACATTGGGGTGAGTTCCGCATCGAGAATACTCACGGAACTGTTGAGTCAGCGTCAATGACACAAAAAGTTAACGATACAGTCGGTTGGTTTATGTACAAGTCATTCTTCTAAGAAAGCAACATAAATGATTGGTTATGATCCTGTTGTCCATAATCAGTCTCCTTTGGGCTATTCCCCACAGTCTTGCTACTTGCACTGTGAATGAGATACGCCACATCGTTTTTAGTAAGTAATTATTCATAGAGGCCACGATGAAACCAACTTTTCGTCTATCAGTAACCGTTGCAATGTTAATGTCAGTAATGGCAATCTCGACGACCGCATTTGCTCAAGAAAACAATAATGAGTCTGAAGTTCTAACAGTGATGAAAGATACACCTGTTGAAAAATCTAACTTTGACTCTTGGAATGAAACTAAAGCTCACTGGCAGGAGGAACACGGACTGCAATTGAGTGTTGACTACAATATGCTTGGATTAACTGCGACAGATGCGTTGGGTGATTCCTCAGCGGCTTCAGGTGCCCTTCGGGTTTATGGTCAGTGGGATATGGTTCACACGGACTCTGGGTCAACCGGTGGTATTGTGTTCAAGTTCGAACACAGACACAAATATACAGATTCATCACCGAAAGATTTTGGTATAAAAGATTTGGGTTACCTTGGTTTTGTACACTCTTTATATGGTGATCAAGGCTTTAGAGCTACACATCTGTTTTGGCGTCAATCTATGCTTGATGACCGCATGGTGGCCTACGCTGGTTTTTTAGATATGACTGACTATACTGATTTTTATGCTCTGGCAAGTCCATGGAACGATTTCAATAACGGTGTGTTTACAACCGGTAGCGGTACTATTGGTGGCCTTCCTGATGGTGCTTTAGGGGTTATGCTGGGTGGTTTTATGACTGACAGTGTATACGCTTCAGCGAGCATTCTTGATGCGAAGGGCAACGCGTCTGACCTCGCTCAAGGGGTAAAAGACTTATTTGACACTGGCGCGACCTGGAAAAGTTTTGAGGTTGGTTATACACCATCGAAAGATATGTTGTTCATTGATAATGCTCACGTATCTTTTTGGCAGCGCGATGCGGTTGGCAATGATAAAGAGGGGCACGGTGTGAATGTTTCAGTCTCCGGTCTTGTAAACAATCAATGGCTTCCGTTTATTCGGGCTGGCTGGGCGCAAGATGGTGGTGCAATGTATGATGCATCGGTTAGCGTAGGCTTTGGCTATATTCCAACCGGTCGTTCAGAAGATATGATGGGACTGGCGTTTAACTGGGCTAGTCCGATGGCAAGCACATTTGGTGATATCGACTTTGATGGTCAATACACGGCAGAGTTGTACTATCGCGCAAAAATTGCGCCTTGGTTTCAGTTATCACCGAGTATTCAAGTAATGAATCATACGGCTATCAATCTTGATGCAATTGAATCAGGGGATATGTCAAACGCACTAATTAAAGATAAAACTGATGTAGTTATTGGTTTAAAAGCGCAATTCCTTTTTTAACTGATAATTAGTTGTTGAACAGGCCCCTCGTTTGTAAGGGGTCATAATACTTTAGCGTTATTTAAACGGGCGTGTGCTGATGACATATAAAATATTGTTAAACGTATCTATTATAATTGTGACATTTTTCAATTTTGCGTTCGCGAGCACCAACCAAACGCTTGAGTGGATTGATCTTATTCCAGAGCAAGAGCGAGCTACATATTTGTCGGGAGATAATGCTCAAATTAGTCACAATGGGCCTCAAGCAAAGCAAAGTGCTGTTGGAACTATTAGGGAGGATTTAATTGGCAAAAAGATAACAATCCCAGGGTTTGTTATTCCTCTTGAAGGAACAGAGACTAACATAACTGAATTTCTGTTAGTCCCATTTGTTGGGGCGTGCATCCATGTACCACCACCACCGCCGAACCAAATTATTTATGTGAAATTTGAAGAAGGTGCTCCTATGACCAAGTTATGGGATGTGGTTTATGTGACAGGTGAGTTAATGATGGAAACATTAGATACTGACCTTGCGACAACAGGATATTCGTTAAATGCAAATAAAGTTGTGGAGTATCAGGAGTAACTGTTTGTGATTCTAACCACCTTTCATCTATGAGTTGTTATATATAACTTGAGCTCGATGGTAGTTTGTAACGGTATGATTTAACTGGAGACTTTGTTAGAGGTGAAACTCCATTAATAAACAAGGTCAACATGAAAAGAAATTTTTAATGAGTGAATGGAAAGGTGAGAGTGTAGAGTTAACCATTAATGCAGCTGTTGAGATGGGTTTGGATTTATCCTCAATCAACGCTGAGTTAGCCAATAAAAAGCACAAATTGGGGTCAAATCTAAAGCGAGTACCCTGACAACCGGGCAAACAAGGATCTAAGAACTCGAAAAAGAAGTGGCAATGCCCTGTTAAATAATGTCAGTCATTTTTTTGCATTGGAAATGAACAACGTCATCAAGTAGCAGCTAAGTTGAAAAAGGCTGGTAACCAAGTTCAACAGATATGCCGGTGTTTACCTATGGCTGTCAGTTCGTTTTATTACCGCGCTAAATCAAAGCCCATTAGCTCATAGCAAGCAAGGTTAAATACAGCATATGGCAAAGTAAGAATGCATAGTGAGTAACAGGCAATGGTTTTAATATTGGGCTTCATCGCGTCAAAACAGCAATGAAGCGTTTAGTGATTGTGGCTAAACGGCCTAAGCAATAAGTATCCGCTAGGTGGTAAAGCATAGGTGATAGCATCGAATTACCTGAATCGTCAACTTACCCCTGAACACTTAAACACATTATGGTTTGGTAATATCACCTATATCCGCACACAACAGCAACAGGGGTGGCTGTACTTGCCCATCATTATAGATTCATGCTCAGTAATTGACTAGGCGTTCCCAGACAAACCAAATAGCGAGCTGGCCAGTCAGGTGTTAGGGTTACCAGTAAACGACAGCCCAGAAATGGAGTCCTGTTCCCTTTCGAGCAGGGGGCAATTACCAGTGAAGCGATGGCCGATATTATTAACTAAATAGAGCTATTTTATAATCAAAAGCGTCAGCACTATAAATGGCGGAATACATCACCAGCTGAATATGAAATGAAGTTAAGATAAAGTGTCCAAACAAGTCTCCAAATTTATTTGGCCATGACACATCTAACAGATGTGTCATGGCGTTATCAATTCATGTAATGCTATTTCGACAACCTATCTTTATAAATAATACCGTCTTTCATAATGAGATCGAAGTTTGTCTCAGGAAGTGCGAGAATTGAGATATCTTCAAGTGGATTACCGTTTACAAGGAGTAAGTCAGCATAAGCACCTTCTTGGATAACACCCAGTCTTCCATCTTTATAAGGGTGGCGTTCACCTGACAGTTCAAAAAGCTCTGCATTTTGTGATGTTGCTTGCTTTAAGATTTCATAAGGAGTGAAATACTTGCTACGCGCGATAAACTCGCGATTCTGCATTCGGTGAAGTGTTAATGAACCCAAAATATCGGTACCAAACGTCATTTTTACACCGTACTTTTTAGCGCGCTCATAGCCTGCCTGAGCACCAGATTGAGCTTGTAGGTATTTTGGAACTGCGTCACCTGTCATCCCTGCTTTTTCTGGGGGTAAGCTAAAGGCCAAAAACTGAGTTGAGAACCATACATCATTTTTCTTCATCAATTTCATGGTTTTTTCTGATGCGAACAACCCATGCTCAATGCTTTTTACACCTGCTTTGATGGCATTTTGGATACCTACATCACTATAGGCGTGTATTGCTGCGTAGGTACCCCATTTATCTGCTTCCGTGACGATTGCCTTGAGTTCTTCATAAGTATATTCGGTGACATCTAAGGGGTCGTGCGCACCGGTAATACTGCCACTACCAAATATTTTTAGATGGGTTGCTCCAGAGCGGAATACATCTCTAGAAGCTTTTTGTACTTCCGGAACGCCATCGGCGATGATTGTCCAACCTCGAATGTACGCTTTATCGATCTGACCAGTAAAGTGAGGAGACATGTAAAACATGCGCTTGTCATAATCACCGTGACCTGATGTTTGAGAAATAAATGCTCCCGCGGGTAGTATTCTTGGTCCTGGAATGATGTTCTCGTCAATGGCTTTTTTTAAACCGAAAGCTGGTCCTCCGTTGTCGCGAATGGTGGTAAAGCCTCGCAGAAGCATTTCCCCTGCGTTCACCGCTGCAAGGGTACCTGACCAACCTTCTGGCGCGCCGTAAATGAGTGTTTCAATATCATCCGTCCACATGATGTGTGTATGAGCATCGCTAAGACCTGGGATCATCGTTCTTCCTTGCCCATTAACGACTTTAGCTCCTTCATGATTGATAGCATCTTGTGAGATCGCTTTAATCAGGTTGTCAACGATTAATACGTTGGCATCTTCAGTGAGTTGTTCATTAACACCATCAAAGATGTCGACATTAGTGATTACTACTGCTGATTCGTTAGCTAGTGTGCTAAATGAAAAACAACTAACTATTAGTATGTTGAGTATCGTAAGTTTTATTTTGAATTTCATCGAGCTATTCCTTGTGATTTGCTGAATGCATATGTTTGGCTACATTTAAAAATTGATAGGTGCTGCAGTTGTTTAGCCATTAACTGCTCACCAAGGTAATTACAGATTAGTATCTATTTACCTTAAGTGCTTAATAAATGACGTTGTCGTATCTGATCCGACATAAGAGAGTGTGTACATTCGTTTGGTGCTCATAGAATAAATGCCACACCAAGAACCAAATGATTTGAGTACATTTAGCCGAGTTTTTATTGATTGAAAGTAACGGTTTTGGCTGTTTTGAAGCGAGATGGTATCGCTCACTACTTGTCGCATTGTTCTTTGTTATGTCGATAAAGATGAAACTAGCAAAAATACAAGGGTAAAAAATGAAAGCAAATAAGAAATTGATATGTGTATCAGTGCTGGCAGCATTGACAATAAACGTTGGTGCATTGCATGCGGCAGACTATGACCTGGTGATTGAAAATGGCCGAGTTATGGATCCTGAAACCATGCTAGATGCAGTGCTTAATGTCGGCATAAAAGACGGTCAAATTATTACAATATCTACCGACCAATTAGAAGGCAGTAAGGTTATTGACGCATCAGGCCAGGTTGTTGCTCCGGGATTTATTGACACTCACTTTCATTCTCTTGACGGCCTATCAATTAAACTGGCAGCGCTTGATGGTGTAACAACAGGGATGGACTTAGAAATAGGCGCAACTCGTGTAGCAGAATGGTATGAAAATAAGAAAGATGCCTGGCCTTTGAATTATGGTACTGGAATCAGTCAAGAAGCGGCCAGACTAGAGATTCTTGACCCTGAAGTCAAAATTGATCGAGCGTATGACGCGCCAGATATTCTAAGTAAGTTACGTACAGAAGCAGCCAAAGACGGAGTCAGTGGTTGGTCTGACACTAAGGCCAATGAAGAACAAATGAACCAAATCCTAGCAATTTTGGATCAAGGCTTTCAAGATGGTGCTATCAATCTTGCGTCGACAACTGCATACATGCGCAACGGCCTTACTTCATTTGAAATGTATGAATCACAAAAGGTGGCGGCAAATTGGGGACGATTTACTGCATCTCATACTCGTTTTCATGGCAACCCAGTAAACCCTGAAGGACAGCTGGGGTTTGATGAAGTCTTTGCAAATGCCGTAGCACTCAAAGCTGGGTTATTAATGCTTCACAACAATGAATTTGGCTGGTGGGAAGTTGAGGAGAAACTTAAATCTGCTCGTGATCAGGGTATGAACATGTGGTCAGAATACTATCCGTACGACGCTGCATCGACTGCCATTGGATCATCATTCTTAATACCAGAAAGTGTTGAAGGACTATTTGGGTACAAGTACGAGGATATTATATATGATCCAGATTCTGACAAATTCTTAAACAAAGAAGCGTATCTAGAGCTGGTAGCAAAGGATCCTGGTCACCTTGTCGTCATTTTCAGTCCACCACGTAAAGAGTGGTTGAAGTATTTCTTGAAGATCCCTCACATGACAGTAGCGGCAGATTCTATTTACTCAGGGTTAGGTGTTGATTCTTGGGATGCGGATTACACGGAATATAAAGGTCATCCACGGACAGCGGGAACGCGCGGTAGAGTATTTGCGATGGCTCGAGAAGAGGGTGTGCCACTTATGTTTACCTTGGCGCAGATGACTTACTGGCCAGCGAAACATTTAGGCGATGTGGGCCTAGAAGCCATGCAGAAACGTGGGCGCATGCAAGAAGGTATGGTGGCCGATATTACCATTTTTGATCCAGAAAACGTTCAAGACAACTCAACCTATAAAGCAGGAGAACAGGGCAAGCCTACAACGGGTATTTCTTATGTGATTGTTAATGGACAAAAAGTGGTCGACAATGGCGAATTTAAGAAAGTATGGGCGGGTCAACCTATTCGTTATACTCCAGAAGACAAAGGACGCTTCAAAGGTATTGATAAAGCGAGTTGGTTGAAAAACATTACTGTTCCTACGTTCTCCGCTACACAAGCAGGCGCAGAAGGCAACCCTACATTTAAAAGCAACTAGGAGCATGAGATGAGAATTGCCGCTAGCATACTAGTTTGCGCAATCTCGTTTGGAGGCGTAGCTCACGCCTCCTCACTTGATGATTTAGCGAACCAAGTTACAGTCTTAGATGCGTATCGACAGGTTGCTGAACCTAGCTTGAATGAACAGCCAGTTGAAAACAGTCAACTTGCAACATACGCTTATGAAGTTGGTTTGGATGTGTCTAAGTTAACGCAAGGACAAGTATCAGAAATAGAATCAGGCTTTAAAGGAAAGCCTTCTTGGGCATTTTGCGACGAACATCAAGTGGTAGAGATTGTTATGAATGGAAGCAGCTTGTGGGAACGTACAGCAGTTATGAAACTTCAACGCTACGCTGATATAAAAGTTGTTCATTAGAGTATTTCATTTTTCTGAGCTGAAGGTCGAGTTTATAATTCAGCTCTTGAAATCTTTCTAACCTGATAATGCTGATCAAACTCCTCATACAGAGGAGTTTGATCAGCTATCTCAGCAATCCTGTCTATTGGTTATTACCCCCTTTAACGAGCTGTGGGGTTGCTTCCAGTTGTAATCGTGTTTCCACTCAGATAGGGCACTCGCTTTAAATGAGACCCCGGTTTGCACTTTCCTTAATTCGCTAACCCAACTGCTGAGATGAGGATAAACCTACCCTCATCTCAGCAGCGACATCTTTTAGTTTATAGCCATGTATAAAGGCTAGCTCTGCACAACTTCATTTCAACTCAGAAGTTAACTTTCTTTTGGCATGTTGACCTTGTTAGTTTAAGCAATTTCACCTCTAACAAAGTCATCAGTTAAATCATACCGTTACAGTACGCCAGGTATTGAAAATTTAAGAGTCGCTTTCATCATATGCCACCCATCGCTTTGCATTTATTAATCATATGATGATTTGATCCTACAAAAGCTATTTAGTGTTAGAGAGACCTGACCATATGATGCACTCAACAAAGTAAAAATGAATCAAGAAACTAACCAAATTCTAAGGACAACTTATGAAAAGTATCATTTCTATTCAGTCCCACTTCGTGAGTGGGTACGCGGGTAGCAGTTCAGCTATATTCCCAATGCAGAAGATGGGCATGGAGGTATGGCCTATTCATACTGCTCAATTCTCAAGCAATTCAGAGCTTGAGCGAGGTTGGACAGAGCATAAACTTGACTCAGATGATATACGTTCATTGATGCAAGGGCTCCTTGAGAGTGGAAAGCTAAATGAATGTGGTGCGGTACTGTCCGGGTATCAAGTGTGTGAACATCAATACAGGGCAGTTGCTGATGCTGTAGCTTTGATTAAGGAACGAAACCCAAGTGCCTTATATATTTGCGAGCCAGAGTTAGATTCGATTGAGGAGGTTCAGGGTTTATACGACAGTAAGACAGAGACTGTAGCGCAATGTTTGGTGCCAACCTCGGACGTATTGGTACTGACTCAATATGAACTAAGTAATCTAACCGGGCTCAGCATTGGTTCGTTACACGATGCGGTTACTGCTTGCAAAAAGATGCTAGATATGGGGCCTAAGATAGTTCTATTGAAACACTTTGAAGCGAGTAAAACCGATACTTATAACACGCTTCTTGCTACTTCTAACTCATGTCACCTAGCACGCCTTCCTAAGATAACCTTTGAAAAAAAGGTGCATGGTATCGGCAACTTACTTTCAGCTATTTTTACGGCTTGTTTGGTAAGAAATATGTCTACTCTAGAGTCGTTTAATCATGCATGTAATGCAGTTTACGGTGTACTCCAAGATACAAAAGAGAATGGAAAATATGAATTACAAATCATAAGTGGTCAATATGAATTCGTAGAACCTACTTACAATTTTGATGTGGTCAAAGTAGGGTCTCCTGCGGACTTCGAGCAGCAGTATTTTGAGAACCTAGAAAGTGTTTAGGATTCTCAGGCCTTACCAAAGCTCTATAGCGAACTAAAGTCAAAAATAACCATTAGCAGAACTAAAAACACCGGATAATGGTTATTTATAGGTTTTACAGCTAAACCATTAAACATGGCAAAAATCTATTGAGGAAGTGCAACAAACGACTATATTCTATAAGGAAAGTGCACTGGGTTAAGAACACATTTATCAGTTTGGTCCCCAATCGGTCCCCCAAGTGTGCAACCACACCTGTGTTTATGGGCATCTTCACTTTCTGTATCGGAAAGTAATAAGTAACTACTTACTATCTCTACATACCAACAAGTAAAATCAATTAAACCTGATAATCAGCCAATAAACATAAAGCAATTGTCAGGTTTATATTGCCTTCTTGCTCCATCCTCAAACTAAGCTAAACCCACCTCACAGTTTCATCACTCCCCATCAATTATCGCTAAAAATATTGACTTAAATCAATTTTCAATTAAAGTTTCACTGTTTTCTGAAAGTTCAATAAAAGGATTTAGCGCGTGCAATTATCAGAGAAGAGCCAAGCTTTTGTTCTTCATTTTGGCGAAATGGGCAGCCGTTGGGGTTTTAACCGAACGGTTGGCCAAATATTGGCTTTGTTAGTGATTAATAAAGAGCCTTTGCACGCCGAACAAATTATGCAACAGCTGGGCATTAGCCGCGGCAACGTCAGCATGGGTTTAAAAGAATTACAGTCTTGGCGCTTAGTAAAGCTAAGCCACCAAGCAGGTCAACGCCGAGAATTTTTTACTGCCGCCGGGTCCATTTGGGATATGGCGAGAACTGTATTTGAAGAACGCAGTAAGCGCGAAGTTGACCCAACCCTGTCTTTACTACGTTCTAATTTATTGGAAGAACCAGAAAACGAAGCAGACCAGTTTACTCAGCAAAAAATGGAAGAGATCCACGATCTCTTAGAGTTAATCACTCAGTGGTCATACGCACTTAATACTATGAATCCCGACAAACTACAGAGTTTAATGAAAATGGGCTCAGGTATTAGCAGAATTTTAGAGTTAAAAGACAAAATCGTTGGTAACAAAGGATCTGCCGCCAGCTAATGAGATTATCAACCTTAACGAGGCTTAACCATGCTTGATGCCCTAATGCTCTCAAGGATACAGTTTGCTGCCAATATCAGCTTTCACATCCTGTTTCCCACCATCACCATTGCGATGTGTTGGTTCCTAGTTTTTTTTAAAGTTCGCCACGACATGACAGGCAATCCCGTGTGGATGCGTGCTTACCGATTTTGGGTGAAGGTATTTGCGCTTTCTTTCGCAATTGGCGTAGTAAGTGGCATTACTATGTCATTCCAGTTTGGTACCAACTGGCCAGGTTATATGGAAACCGTAGGTAATATTGCTGGTCCCTTACTCGGTTACGAAGTACTCACCGCCTTTTTCTTAGAAGCCACCTTCTTGGGCATTATGTTGTTCGGTATTAAGCGCGTACCTAACAAGGTACATACTTTATCTACCATATTGGTAGCCATTGGTACTAGCTTGTCGGCATTTTGGATTTTAGCCTTAGACTCTTGGATGCAAACTCCAGCGGGTTTTGAAATGCGAGATGGTGTTGCCTTCCCTACCGATTGGTTTGCCATTGTATTTAATCCTTCGTTTCCCTATCGCTTAACCCACATGCTTATCGCCTCTGGCTTAACGGCTTCTTTCTTTATCGCGGGTATTTCTGCTTATCGAATTTTGAAAGGCGATGTAAAAAAAGCCCCTCGCTTAACCCTAAAAATTAGTTTGCTGGTGGCGGCAGTACTTGCGCCTACTCAAGCCTTAGTGGGTGATTATCACGGTTTAAATACCTTAGAACACCAGCCAGCTAAAATTGCAGCGATTGAAGGTGTTTGGGAAACCGAAAAAGGTGCTCCATTATTATTGTTTGCATTACCAGACGAAGAAACTAAGACCAACAAATATGCCATTGGCATTCCTAACTTGGCCAGCCTTATTCTTACCCACGATTTAAACGGTGAAATTAAAGGCTTAAACGAATTTGAAAACGAGCACCCGCCAGTAGCACCAGTGTTTTGGAGCTTTAGAGTAATGGTGGGCTTAGGTTTATTAATGCTCGCTTTAAGCTGGTTTGGTAGCTACCACATGGTACGCAAAGGCAAAATGCCAAACTGGATGCTAAAAGTATTGGTAGGTACAACCTTCTCGGGTTGGGTAGCCACCCTTGCCGGCTGGTATGTAACCGAAATAGGCCGCCAACCCTGGTTAGTAACCGGAGTGCTAAGAACCGAAGATGCTGTAACCAGCCTACCCGCTTCCAACGTGGCATTTTCTTTAGCCATGTATCTAATTGTGTATAGCTTCTTATTAGTGGCCTATATTCACACGGTATTTTTGATGGCACGTAAAGCCGTAAAAGAAGAAGAGTTTGAAACCAACGAACCCAAACCCGACGGCAACTTAACCAATGTTAATCAGCCACAAGACAACGTTGAAGGGAGTGCTAAAGCATGATGGACGCCTACTGGTTACCGGTAATATTCATCGGTTTAATGGGACTTTCTGTTCTTATCTACGCAATACTTGATGGCTACGATTTGGGAGTAGGCATATTACTGCCAATGGGCGAAGCCGACGAAGCGCAGCGCGATACTATGATTGCCTCTATTGGTCCGTTTTGGGATGCTAACGAAACCTGGTTAGTACTGGCAGTTGGCATCATGCTCATTGCCTTTCCAGCAGCGCATAGCATCGTGCTCTACCACTTGTATATTCCAGTCGCAATTATGCTGATCGGACTTATTATGCGTGGCGTAGCTTTTGACTTTAGAGCCAAAGCAGCAGTGGACCATAAGTTAGCTTGGGACAGAACCTTTAAAGCCGGTTCAATACTCACCACCTTGGCGCAGGGCTACATGCTTGGTTTGTATGTGATGGGTTTTGAAGGTGGCATAAGCACCCATTTATTTGGCTTACTTAGTGGCTTAGGGGTTACCGCAGCATACAGTTACATTGGCGCAGCTTGGCTAGTAATGAAAACCGAAGACAACTTACAGCAACGTGCTGTTGCCTGGACAAAAACCACCGGACGTTTTTGTTTCATGGGAGTAATAGCGGTATCTATTGTTAACCCTTTAGTGAACCCAGGAGTATTTGATCGCTGGTTTGATTTTCCATTAGTGATGTTTGTATTGTTGATCCCAGCTTTGTGTTTTGCGGCATTTTTGTTTAACGACTTTTTGTTGGGCCGTTTACCTAAAGAAAATGATCGCCACTGCTGGGTGCCCTTTAGCTTAGTGATGCTGATATTTTTGCTATGTTTTAGCGCACTAGGCTTTAGCTTCTTCCCGGATGTTGTGCCCGGACAAATGGATATTTGGGAGGCAGCATCAGCACCAGAGTCACTGGTTGTAATTTTAGTCGGTGCACTAGTGGTAGTGCCGGTAATTTTGGCCTACACAGCCTTCTCTTACTGGGTATTTAGAGGCAAAGCTACTTCACTTAATTACCACTAAGAATTGCTAACAACTCACCCCATTAAAAGAGCGCCATTAGGCGCTCTTCTTTTGTTCGCTTAAAACTTCATGCTTACGCCAAGTTTAATCTGGCTATCATCTTTAAGTGGCGTACTGTTGTAACCGGTACTATCAAAGTTTTTCTGAGTGTATTGAACATAAGGCTGGTAGCTTCCTAAATTAGTTAGGAAAATCTTAGTCTCTAGTTCATTGATTTTCAGGTTGTTAGTTTGGTGTTCTGCATTGGCGTCTTTATTAATGTAGTTAAAAGACACACCCACAATATCACCAGCCCAACCAGCGGTTAAATCAGTTCGGTTGGTTTTCACATCACCCAATTCGGTCTTACTAAAACCATTGTTTTGAGTATCCTCATAACGGTAGCGCGCAGCGACAAAAATACCATTATCAAAGTTATAACCGCCTTTTAAGGCAAACTTTCCAGTATTAGCATCGTTGGCTACGTTACGTGTATATTCAACGCGAGGTTGAACGTAAGCATTACCAAACTTGTAAGTATAATCAGCGGCAAAAGTAGCTTCATGTAAACCAGACTCATGCTGATTTTCACCGTAAGGCTTGCCACCTAAACGGCTTTTAGCTTCAACATCAAAACCAAATTGGCCGTAGTCTGTATCAAACTCATAGCCACCTTTTAAAATACCAAGGTGAGGACCATTGCGATTACTTTCTGCAGCGACTTCACCGCGAATTGCGTTAGCCGATGCAAGTTGGCTAAACAAGGCAAGTGAAACGGTTGAAGCGACGATAATTTTTTTCATTTTGGAACCTTTCAGTAGGTGATTACTAAAACATCCGTGCATCATTGAGTACCAGTTACATACTCTTAAAACTGTCCATCGCCGCTATGATGAAGAGATAGCACAAGGCTAACAAATCAGAGTCTGTTAGCTTTTACTAACACAGAGAAGTAAATATGAACCTTCAAGCGATTCAAGCATTTGTATTAAGTCATCAGCTGGGCAGTATTACTGCAGCCGCTAAAAAGATGCAAAAGAACCGAGCTCAACTGAGCCAATGGATAACCCACCTAGAAATTGATTGGAATATAGAATTGTTTACCCGCAATGGTCATAAGCCAGTATTAAGCGCCCAAGGTTTAAAAATGCTGCCCTTGTGTGAGCAGTTACTAAGTGCAAAACAGCACCTAAACGAACAGGTAGAGCAAATTGCCAACCTGGACTGTTTAAGATTAAACCTTGGAGTAAGTGCTTATTTGCAAGATAGCGCTATAGCAAAAGTGCTTAGTCAATTTAACCAAGCCTATCCGCAAGTAGATTTACATATTTACCAACGCCGCGATGAGCAGCTACTCAACTGGCAACAACAGCCATCATTAGATTTAGCTATTTGCTTTTACCGAGATGCTTTCCCCAATCAATTTACCGTAGAACCTTTATGTGAAATGCCAGTAGTAGCGGTATGTTCACCAAGTCATCAGCTGGCATCGGCAAGCTCAACCACGCTTCAGCAAGTACTTAGCCATACTTGGATAACCGTGCTCTCCTCTACCAATACCCAATTGTGGGATCCTGATACCGTACAACGGCAAATAGCGGTGGAGCATCACTCACTAGCGATTGAGCTTTGCCTGCGCGGGGTTGGGGTATTTGTAGGTCAACAACAGCAACTCAGCCCCTATATCCAATCGGGTGATCTGGTGGTAGTGGCGCACAACGATGCGATAGCGAATGAACAACTAGGACTCATTTATAGTAAACAGGGCAGTATGTCGCCAGCTCAACAAGCCATAATAAACCTATGTAAAGCAGAGTTTAGAAACAAACCGAATTAGTGACATACGCGATTTGTGCACAAGTGTTATTCACACCCAATAATTGGGATCATTACTATAGCTGGTGGTTTGTTGGAATTTTGCGGAGGTTTCACGTGAAACTATCAACAACTAGATCACAGCAAACTCGCAGCTAGTTAAAGCACTTAAGATCACGTTACAATGGCTAAAACAGTCAACATTAAAAGGATCGTAAGTGGATATAGAAATTATTGTTGGATCAACCCTCGGTTCGGCTGAATACGTAGCAGATGAGCTAGAAGCTCTGTTAAAAGAACAGCACCAAGTGAAAATTCACCTAGATGCTGAATTTAGCGAACTTAAACAACCGGCTTTTTGGCTTATTTGTAGCTCTACTCATGGTGCAGGAGATGTACCTGATAACTTGCAGCCCTTTTTTCAATACTTACTTGAACAGCAACCAGATCTTTCAGCGGTTTCTTATAGCGTAGTAGCCATTGGAAGTAGCAGCTACGATACCTTTTGTGGTGCAGGTAAGGATCTTGACCAAACCTTAAATAAATTGGGTGCCAAAAAGCTAAAAGAACGCTTAGAAATAGATGTGGATCTAGAACCAGTGCCTGAAGAGCCAGCAGCTAGCTGGTTAGAAAGCTGGAAAAATGAACTAAATGTGAACTAAACATTGTGGATAACCATAGGGATTAGCTATTAATTTAACATAGTTATTCCTATGGATAAGCTTATACCTAATTCTACCTGTGGATAAACAGTAATTTAGATCCCAGTTTTTCCCCTGCTTAGATCGCCCTTCATTAACAAGATCTGATCTTAATTAAGTTGATGATCATAAAGCTAAAAAATCACTTATCTACAGATCAGCTCGTTACTAATAGTAGATCTAATAAAAGATCTTTAAAAAAAGATCTTATATATATTTATAAGAGATCTAGTGCTGATCTAATTCTGATCTAAGCATTCCCTTATCGCCACTTAACCAGTAAAATGTCGCACCCTTTTGGGATTAGGCTGGTTCGAGGTAATAGCAAATGTTCTATAAACAACAATATGACGTAATAGTGATCGGCGGTGGTCATGCCGGTACTGAAGCAGCAGCGGCAGCTGCACGCATGGGTCAAAATACCTTGTTGCTTACTCATAACATTGAGACCTTAGGTCAAATGTCTTGTAACCCAGCCATTGGTGGTATTGGTAAAGGTCACTTAGTAAAAGAAATTGATGCCTTAGGCGGCCTAATGGCGCAAGCTGCAGACCTATCGGGGATCCAATTTAGAACCCTAAACTCATCTAAAGGACCAGCCGTTCGTGCAACCCGTGCTCAAGCCGATCGAGTACTTTATCGGGCAGCTATCCGTGAACGCTTAGAAAACCAAGCCAACCTAACCATCTTTCAGCAAGCCTGTGACGACTTGATCGTAGAAAATGATCAAGTCGTAGGGGTGGTTACTCAAATGGGCTTACAGTTACGTGCACGTAGCGTAGTGCTTACTGTTGGTACTTTCCTTGGTGGCATGATTCACATTGGCTTAAACAATCATGCTGGTGGTCGTGCAGGCGATCCACCATCAATCGCGCTTGCACAACGCTTACGTGAATTGCCATTACGTGTTGATCGCTTAAAAACCGGTACTCCACCCCGAATTGATGCGCGCAGTATCGATTTTAGTCAAATGCAGCCACAACCTGGTGATACACCAACACCGGTATTTTCGTTTATTGGTAAACAAAGCGATCATCCGCAACAGATCCCTTGTTATATCACTCATACCAATGAATCTACCCATGACATTATTCGCAATGGTCTAGACCGAAGCCCAATGTTTACTGGTGTAATTGAAGGTATTGGGCCGCGTTATTGTCCATCTATCGAAGATAAAGTGACTCGCTTTGCTGATAAAAATTCACACCAAATCTTTATTGAACCAGAAGGCTTAACCACCCACGAAGTGTATCCAAATGGTATTTCTACCAGCCTACCGTTTGATGTGCAGGTTGAATTAGTTCACTCGATGAAAGGCTTAGAAAATGCTCATATCACTCGCCCTGGTTATGCCATTGAATATGATTTCTTTGACCCACGCGATCTAAAACAAAGCCTTGAAAACAAATACCTAAAAGGTTTGTTCTTTGCTGGGCAAATTAATGGCACAACCGGTTATGAAGAAGCAGGTGCACAAGGTTTAATTGCTGGTTCTAACGCCGCTTTGTATGCACAGGGCAAAGAAGCTTGGGCGCCACGCCGTGACCAAGCTTACATGGGTGTATTGATCGATGATCTAGCAACCTTAGGCACTAAAGAACCTTACCGCATGTTCACCAGCCGCGCCGAATATCGTTTATTGCTGCGGGAAGATAACGCCGATATGCGTTTAACCGAGCAAGGTCATAAGCTTGGTTTAGTTGATGAGCATCGCTGGCAATTGTTTAACAAAAAAGTTGAAGCGGTTGAGCTAGAGCGCCAGCGTTTGAAAGACACTTGGGTTCACACTAACTCTAGTCAATTAGATCAACTCAACCCATTGTTGAAAAATCCTATTACTCGCGAGCATTCTCTAGAAGAATTGATCCGCAGACCAGAGCTTAATTACCAACAATTAATGGAAATTGAAGGTTTTGGGCCTGGGCTAGATTTGCCAGCAGCTGCTGAGCAAGTTGAAATCCAGATCAAATACGACGGCTATATTAAACGTCAATTAGAAGAAATTAAGAAAACCCAAAAGCATGAAAATACTTTGCTACCTTTAGACTTAGATTTCTCTAAAATTAGCGGCCTATCCAATGAGGTTGTTGCAAAGTTAAGCAATGCCAGACCAGAAACCATAGGTAAAGCAGCACGTATTTCAGGGATAACCCCAGCTGCGGTATCATTGCTATTGGTATATTTGAAAAAACACGACTTGGCGCGCAAGTCAGCTTAGGATGATCGGGTGTTAAAATCTCGCTTACAGAGCCTATTGGCTCAAACTTCTTTGCAGCTCAGCGAGCTGCAAATCTTTCAACTGGTTAGTTTGGTTGAGCAACTGGATAAATGGAATAAAGCTTATAACCTTACCTCGGTAAGAGATCCTATGGAGATGATGGTAAAACATATTCTCGATAGCTTAGTAGTTAGTCCTTACTTACAGGGCAAGCGTTTCATTGATGTTGGCACTGGCCCAGGTTTACCTGGTCTACCTTTGGCCATTATTAATCCCGATAAACAATTTGTATTGCTTGATAGCTTAGGTAAGCGGATTACCTTTATTCGCCAAGTTTGTCATTTGCTAAAGCTCGACAATGTTACCGCGGTGCAAAGTCGGGTAGAAAACTACCAACAAAACCTCGATTTTGATGGCGTAATAAGCAGAGCCTTCGCATCTTTAGACGATATGCTTAACTGGTGTTCTCACCTACCCGCAAATAATGGTAAATTCTATGCTTTAAAAGGCTTAGTGCCTGAACAAGAGCTAGAAAACCTACCTGATGGCTTAAAACTGCACAGTATCGAGAGTTTAAGTGTTCCCGAACTTGAAGGTCAGCGACATCTAGTTATTATTGATAAAAATAACCCTTAGGCGAAAATATTGTGGGTAGAGTAATTGCGGTTGCCAACCAGAAAGGTGGCGTAGGTAAAACTACAACCAGCGTAAATTTAGCGGCGTCTATGGCGGCCACTAAACGCAAAGTATTGTTGATTGACCTAGACCCACAAGGCAATGCCACTATGGGCAGTGGTGTTGATAAATACGACGTTCCAAAAACAGCCTATGAACTGCTGATCGATGAAGAACCTATCGATCAAGTTACAGTTAAAGATACCAGTGGATTTTTTGATTTAGTTGCCGCTAACTCAGACGTAACTGCAGCTGAAATAAAATTGATGGAATTTTTTGCCCGCGAAGTGCGTTTACGTAACGCCTTAGCGCCAGTGCGCGACTACTACGATTATATCTTTATTGACTGCCCGCCATCACTCAACATGCTTACGGTTAATGCAATGGCGGCAGCCGATAGCGTATTAGTACCAATGCAATGTGAGTATTACGCGCTAGAAGGTTTAACGGCTTTGGTTGATACCATTAGTAAGCTGGCTTCTGTGGTGAACCCCGAGCTTAAGGTTGAGGGGATCCTACGCACCATGTTTGACCCACGTAATCGACTTTCTTCAGATGTGAGTGACCAACTTAAGCAGCACTTTGGCAAAAAAGTCTATCGGACTGTGATCCCAAGAAATGTGCGTTTAGCCGAAGCCCCTAGCTTTGGTAAGCCAGCCATGTATTATGATAAAACGTCAAATGGTTCTAAGGCTTACCTCGCTTTAGCGGGTGAAATCATTCGCCGCCATGAAGAAGAAGCGCAAGCGGTGGTCGTAGATTAATGAATACGGATAAAGACATGTCAGCGAGAAAACGTGGATTAGGTAAAGGATTAGATTTATTACTCAGTACCAGTAATAACGCTCGTCAACGTCAAGTTGAAGAGGACACTAAAGCCGATACTAATCAGCAAACCGTTGACGAAAACCGCGGTGATTTACGCAAGTTGCCAATTGAATGGCTACGCCCTGGTAAATACCAACCGCGTAAAGACATGTCGGCAGAAGCGCTTGAAGAACTGGCCCACTCAATTGAAGCACAAGGTGTTATTCAACCTATCGTGGTGCGCGAAGTGGGTGAAAACCAATTCGAAATTATTGCTGGCGAACGTCGCTGGCGAGCTTCTCAGCAAATTCATCTGCACGACGTGCCATGTTTAATTAAAAATGTGAGCGACGAAAACGCCGTTGCTATCGCCTTAATTGAAAATATTCAACGTGAAGATCTCAACGCCATGGAAGAAGCGGTTGCCCTAGACCGTTTAATGAATGAGTTTGAGCTTACTCATCAGCAAGTAGCTGAAGCAGTGGGGAAATCTCGTACTACCGTGACTAACTTACTGCGCCTAAATAGCCTTGATAATGATGTGAAAATCTTATTAGAGCATGGTGATATAGAAATGGGACATGCCCGTGCTCTGTTAGCGCTTAATGGTGAAACCCAAGCCGAAACTGCTCGCAATGTCGCAGCCAAAGGCTTAACGGTTCGTGATACTGAAAAACTGGTTAAGGCGGTTTTAAACCCAAAAGCGCCTAAACAACCCGCTAAAGTTGATCCAGATATTAACAGATTAGAGCAAAGAATAAGCGAACGCTTAGGTGCTGGTGTAAAAATCCAGCAAAACAAAAAAGGTCAGGGAAAGTTGGTTATTGACTACGCAAACCTGGACGAATTAGATGCTATTTTGGCGCTCTTCATCGATTCTGACGAGACTCTGTAGTTTTTATAAACTAATCTCAGCTGTATTTCTTTGATCTTGATTACCTAACATTCACCAAAAAATGACCAAAATCGCTGATTTGTAACATAAAAATTAACAATAACCGCTATTTGTTGATGTAAGCTGTTACAAATTGGTGACTTCAGCTTTGCTTCTGATTGCAAAAGTGCGCGTTCGACGTATAATCATTAGGCTTTTTCGCAAGCCCTTTTTACCTAGTTTTAGGTAATGGGTTAAATGTAAAAACTAGTAGAGGTCGAGAATGTCTGGGTCTTTAACAACAGAAGTACGCCTAAAGGCGTTATATTTTGTTATCTTTCAGACAGGGTTTGTCGCACTGCTAACGCTAAAGAGTGGTTTCTTTTTCGATAAAGATATTGCTCTTTCGGTGTTAATCGGAGGTTTGATCTTCTTACTACCCAATGCCTTGTTTACACTAATGGCATTTATGTTTGTCGGTGCTAGACATCAAAAATACGTAGTATTAAGTTTTTATCTCGGAGAGGTCGTAAAACTATCTCTTACAGCCATCATGTTTATACTGGTATTTGCCTTGTTTAATGTAGAGCCATTGGCCCTATTACTTGGTTTTATACTTAGTACATTAACGCAATGGACTGCCTCTATTTTTCTTAGTAACAAAAATAGGATGATAAATGGCTGCTGAAGGTAACGTTTCAGGCTATATCCAGCACCACCTGACAAACGCTCAAATGTGTATGGCCGATGGCGGTCTGGCATTTAATTACGCTTGTAAGGATGCAGGGTTCTGGACTTGGCACATTGATTCACTCCTGTTTTCAGTTGGCTTGGGTGCTTTGTTCTTATTTCTTTTTTATAAGGCAGGGCAAAAAGCAACAACTGGCGTACCTGGCAAGTTTCAATGTTTTGTTGAAATGATGGTTGAGTTTGTTGATGGAGCCGTTCGTGACGCTTTCCATCGCACCGACCGTGTTATTGCGCCAATCGGCTTAACCATCTTCGTGTGGATTTTCCTCATGAACTTGATGGATCTAGTCCCTGTTGACTTTATACCCCACGTCGCCGGACTTATGGGCGCTGAGTACTTTAAAATTGTACCGACAACTGATTTAAACATCACATTAGGCATGTCTATTGCTGTGTTTGCTTTAATCATTTTCTACAGTATTAAAGTAAAAGGACTGAAAGGGTTTACAAAAGAGCTTACGCTTAATCCTTTTAATCACTGGTCAATGATACCTTTCAACTTCTTGTTGGAATCGGTCACATTATTGGCTAAGCCTTTCTCACTCGCTTTGCGTCTGTTCGGTAACCTGTATGCAGGTGAATTGATCTTTATTCTTATTGCCGCACTTGTTCCTTTATGGGCTCAATGGACTCTTTCTGTTCCATGGGCAATTTTCCATATTTTGGTCATTGTGCTTCAGGCGTTTATTTTCATGATGCTAACGATAGTTTATCTAGCCTTAGCCCATGAAGATCACTAATTAAGTTTAATAAAAACTGTTTTAACCTAATAAATACTTTTGGAGAAATTCATGGAAACTGTTGTTGGTTTTACTATTATCGCTGTTGCAATCATGCTGAGCATGGCCGCTCTTGGTACTGCTATCGGTTTTGCACTTTTAGGTGGTAAATTATTAGAAGCATCAGCCCGTCAGCCTGAGCTAGCCCCTGCACTACAAACTAAAATGTTTATTATTGCTGGTCTACTAGATGCGATCTCAATGATTGCTGTGGGTATCGCGTTATTCTTCGTATTCGCTAACCCGTTTGTTGCCTTGTTAGGTTAATCCTTCGATTCCTAACAAATAGGGAGGTGTCGTTGTGAATATCAATGCAACCATGTTTGGACAAGCGATATCGTTCGCGATTTTTTGTTGGTTCTGCGTTAAGTACGTATGGCCACCATTAATCGATGCGATTGAAGCTCGTCAAAAGAAAATTGCGGATGGTTTAGCTGACGCTGAACGTGCCGGTAAAGATCTTCAGTTAGCTCAAGCTAAAGCTTCAGAGCAAATGAAAGATGCTAAATCGGAAGCTGCTGTGATTGTTGAGCAAGCTAATAAGCGCAAAATTCAAATCATCGACGAAGCAAAAGAGCTGGCTAACCAAGAGCGTGAAAAAATTCTTGCTCAAGGTAATGCTGAAGTTGAAGCAGAACGTAATCGAGCTCGTGAAGAGTTACGTGCACAAGTAGCTGCTTTAGCCATCGCTGGCGCTGAGAAAATTCTTGAGCGTTCAATCGACAAAGAAGCCAACAAGCATATTGTTGATAAGCTAGTCGCTGAGCTGAAATAAGGGATAAAAGGTAGAGCTTATGGCTGATTTAACCACCATTGCTCGTCCCTACGCTAAAGCTGCGTTTGATTTTGCCGTTGAGCACAAAGCCTTAGATGAGTGGACTGAAATGTTAGCGTTTGTTGCCGAAGTGGCAGCTAACGAGCACGTTTCTGTGCAACTGAAAAAGGAATCAGCAACTACCTTGGTAAACTTATTTACCACCGTATGTGCTGAGCAGCTTAACGAGCACGGCCTTAACTTAATAAAGTTGATGGCTGAAAATGCACGTTTAGACGCGTTGCCTGCTGTGTTAGCTCTGTTCTTAGAGTACAAAGCCGAATTGGCTAAAGAGATAACAGCTGATGTTATTTCTGCTTCTGAACTAGATGCCGCGCAGCAAGCGCAAATTAGTGCTTCCTTGGAACAGCGTTTATCACGCAAAGTGAAGCTTAACTGTAGTGTTGATGCCTCATTAATGGCTGGAGTGATTATTCACGCTGGTGATTTAGTGATTGATAGCTCTGTAAAAGGGCAATTGGCAAAACTATCCGACGCACTGCAAGCGTAATTGGGGAATAGAGTATGCAACTGAATTCCACTGAAATAAGTGAACTGATCAAGCAAAGAATTGAACAGTTCGAAGTTGTCAGTGAAGCTCGTAACGAAGGTACTATCGTTTCTGTAAGCGATGGTATTATTCGAATTAATGGTCTTGCCGATGTAATGCAAGGCGAGATGATTGAGCTTCCTGGTAGCCGTTATGCTATCGCACTTAACCTAGAGCGTGACTCTGTTGGTGCTGTAGTAATGGGCCCTTATGCTGATTTAGCAGAGGGTGATAAAGTTAAAAGTTCTGGTCGTATTTTGGAAGTTCCAGTAGGTCGTGGCCTACTCGGACGTGTACTTAATACACTGGGTGAGCCAATTGATGGTAAAGGCGCAGTAGACAACGATGGCTTCTCGCCAATCGAAGTAATTGCTCCTGGCGTAATGGAACGTAAATCGGTAGACAAACCTGTGCAAACAGGTATTAAAGCGATTGACTCTATGATTCCAATCGGCCGTGGTCAGCGTGAGTTGATTATTGGTGACCGTCAGATTGGTAAAACAGCTATTGCTGTAGATACTATCATTAACCAGAAAAGCTCTGGCATTAAGTGTGTGTACGTTGCTATTGGCCAAAAAGCTTCAACTATCGCGAACGTTGTTCGTAAGTTAGAAGAATATGGCGCAATGGAATACACCACTATTGTTGCAGCATCTGCTTCTGATTCAGCCGCATTACAATACCTAGCGCCTTACGCGGGTTGTACTATGGGTGAATACTTCCGTGACCGCGGTGAAGACGCGTTAATCATCTATGATGATTTATCTAAGCAAGCTGTTGCTTATCGTCAAATTTCATTGCTATTACGTCGACCTCCTGGTCGTGAAGCATACCCTGGTGACGTTTTCTACCTTCACTCTCGTCTACTAGAGCGTGCGTCTCAAGTTAACGAGAAATACGTAGAAGAGTTCACTAAAGGTGAAGTTAAAGGCAAATCAGGTTCATTAACGGCATTGCCGATTATTGAAACTCAAGCCGGTGACGTATCTGCATTCGTACCTACCAACGTAATTTCGATTACCGATGGTCAAATCTTCCTAACAGGCCAGTTGTTTAACTCTGGTACTCGTCCGGCGGTTGACCCAGGTATTTCGGTATCTCGTGTTGGTGGTGCTGCACAAACTAAGATTATTAAGAAACTGTCTGGTGGTATTCGTACCGCACTGGCGCAATACCGCGAATTAGCGGCATTTGCTCAGTTTGCATCTGACTTAGATGATGCAACCCGTAAGCAGTTAGACCACGGCCAAAAAGTAACAGAGTTAATGAAGCAGAAGCAATTCAGCCCATTATCTGTAGCTGAACAGGCCTTAGGTCTATACGCAGCGGAAAAAGGTTTCTTAACGGATATAGAAATTAACAAAATTGTTGATTTTGAAACCGCATTGTTAGCTTACGCTAACAATGAGTATGCCGATCTATTGGCGTCTATTAACGAGAAAGGCGATTACAACGACGAGATTGACGCTTCGATTAAAGGCTTGTTAGAAAGCTTTAAATCTACGCAATCTTGGTAATCAACCCTGACGAATAGGAGCGAATAGATATGGCCGGCGCTAAAGAAATTAAAGGTAAGATTGGCAGTGTTAAAAACACTCAAAAAATTACCAAAGCGATGGAGATGGTTGCAGCGAGTAAAATGCGTCGTTCTCAGGACAGCATGGAAAGCAGCCGCCCCTACGCAGTAGCTATGCGCAAAGTAATTGGTCATATCGCGCTTGGTAAACTCGAATATAAGCATCCGTATGCTGTAGAACGAGAAGCTAAGCGTGTTGGTTACATCGTGGTGTCTACTGACCGCGGTCTGTGTGGCGGCTTAAACATTAACTTGTTTAAGAAAGTTGTTACAGACATGCAGCAGTGGAAAGATAAAGGTGTTGAAGCTGATTTAGCCGTTATTGGCGGAAAAGCAACCGCATTTTTTAATAACCACGGTGGCAATGTGGTAGCTCAAAACTCAGGCTTGGGTGATAACCCAACCGTTGAAGAGCTAATCGGTACCGTAAAAGTGATGCTTGAAGCCTACGATGAAGGCAAATTGGATCGCATTTATGTGGTGTATAACCATTTTGTTAACACCATGGTACAAGAACCAACAATGGACCAATTATTGCCGCTGCCTAAAGCAGATGACCCAGAAATTGCGTCTCGCAGTTGGGATTATTTATACGAACCAAGTGCCGAAGAGATACTCGACGGTTTATTGGTACGTTATATCGAATCTCAAGTTTATCAAGGTGTGGTAGAAAACCTCGCTTGTGAACAAGCTGCACGAATGGTTGCAATGAAAGCGGCAACCGACAATGCGGGTAATTTAATTGACGATCTTCAGTTGATTTACAACAAAGAACGTCAAGCAGCAATTACTCAAGAATTGAGCGAAATTTCTGCGGGAGCTGCAGCCGTTTAAGGCGAGGCATTAAGCAAAAATATTTAGAGGAATCAACATGAGTAACGGTAACATCGTCCAAGTAATTGGCGCTGTTGTGGACGTTGAATTTCCACATGACAGTGTACCGAAGGTATACAATGCTCTAGAAGTTCAAGGCGAAGATCTCGTACTTGAAGTTCAACAGCAGATTGGTGGTGGCGTAGTTCGTTGTATCTGTATGGGTGCATCGGAAGGTATTCGTCGCGGCCTAGAAGTGGTTGATACTGGTGACGCGATTAAAGTACCTGTGGGTGAAGCCACTCTAGGTCGCATTATGAACGTACTAGGTCATACAATTGACCACAAAGGTGAAATTGAGACTGAAGAGCGCTACAAAATTCACCGTGCTGCTCCTTCTTACGAAGAGCAAGCTACGTCTAACGAATTGTTAGAAACGGGCGTTAAAGTTATCGACTTGATTTGTCCATTCGCTAAGGGTGGTAAAATTGGTCTGTTTGGTGGTGCCGGTGTAGGTAAAACCGTAAACATGATGGAGTTAATCAACAACATCGCTAAAGCACACTCAGGTTTATCTGTGTTTGCTGGTGTTGGTGAGCGTACTCGTGAAGGTAACGATTTCTACTACGAGATGGAAGAAGCCGGGGTACTAGATAAAGTAGCCATGGTTTACGGTCAGATGAACGAGCCACCAGGAAACCGTTTACGCGTAGCGTTAACTGGTTTGACTATGGCTGAGAAGTTCCGTGACGAAGGTAAAGACGTATTGTTGTTCATCGACAACATCTACCGTTATACCTTAGCCGGAACCGAAGTATCTGCACTGTTAGGTCGTATGCCATCAGCGGTAGGTTATCAGCCAACATTGGCTGAAGAAATGGGTGTTCTTCAAGAACGTATTACATCTACTAAAACTGGTTCGATTACTTCGATTCAGGCGGTATATGTACCTGCGGATGACTTGACTGATCCATCTCCAGCAACCACTTTCGCTCACTTAGACGCAACCGTTACTCTAAACCGTAACATTGCTGCTATGGGCCTATACCCTGCTATTGACCCATTGGATTCAAACTCTCGTCAGTTAGATCCATTAGTGGTTGGTCAAGAGCACTACGACATTGCTCGTGGTGTTCAAGGTGTACTACAACGTTATAAAGAATTGAAAGATATTATTGCGATTCTAGGTATGGATGAATTGTCTGAAGAAGACAAACAAACCGTAGCTCGTGCGCGTAAGATTGAGAAATTCTTAACTCAAGATTATCACGTAGCCGAAGTTTTCACTGGTAACCCAGGTAAACTTATCCCGCTTAAAGATACTATCCGTAGCTTTAAAGGCCTATTGGCTGGCGATTACGACGATATTCCAGAGCAAGCGTTCTTGTATGCAGGCGATATTGATGACGTGCTTGAGCGCGCCAAAAATATGTAAGCTTCGCCAATTGGCGTAACAGGAGGCTGAAATGGCAGCGATGACAGTTCACTTGGACGTGGTTAGCGCCGAAGAGAAGATTTTCTCGGGTCGCGTTGAACATTTACGAGTAACCGGTGAAGAGGGTGAGTTGGGAGTATTGCATGGTCATGCTCCACTACTAACTCCAATTAAGCCTGGTATGGTTCGCATGGTAAAACAGCACGGTCACGAAGAGGTGATATACATCTCTGGTGGTTTCTTGGAAGTACAACCAGGAAATGTAACCGTTCTAGCTGATACCGCGATTCGAGGCAACGAGCTCGATAAAGCCAAAGCCCAGCAAGCTAAACAGGCAGCTGAGGAAAGCATTAGCAATCCAAACAGCGATGTGGATTTTGCGAGAGCTCAAGTTGAACTAGCGAAAGCAATGGCTCAACTTCAAGTTATCGAAATCCTCGGGAAAAATGTCCGATAAGTTTAGTTTGATAATAAAAAGGCGCTCTCAGAGCGCCTTTTTTGTTTGTAAAAAATGATGTTGATATCAACGAAAAGTAGCCACGAAGCCGCTACCATTAAACACTAATAAAAATATGGCCTTAACGCGCGGTTAATTGGCCAACAAGCAAAGGATGATTATGGCTACTATTGCGCCATTAAATCAGGCAAACAAAGCCTTGCTCTCGGAGCGTATTCAAAGCCTGATTAAAGCCTTGTCGGCAGGTATTTATGAACGTGAAGAAAGCTTCAAGCTGTGTCTTCTCGCAGCCTTAGCCGGAGAAAGTGTTTTTCTACTAGGTCCGCCGGGTATTGCAAAAAGCATGATTGCCAAACGCTTGGTTAAAGCCTTTAAAAGCCAAAGTTTTTTCGACTACTTAATGACGCGTTTTTCTACGCCCGAAGAAGTATTTGGTCCATTGTCGATCCAAGAGCTTAAAGACAATGGTAAATATGTCCGCTTAACCGAAGGCTACTTGCCTACAGCGCATATTGTTTTTCTTGATGAAATTTGGAAAGCCGGTCCGGCTATTCTCAACACTTTACTTACGGTTGTGAATGAGCGCACCTTTCGTAATAGCTACGAAAATTTACCAGTGCCAATGCGTTTACTTATTTCGGCTTCAAATGAACTGCCGCAAGAAGATGGCGGCTTAGAAGCGCTATATGACCGGATGTTACTGCGGGTATTTGTAAATAGAATTCAGCAAAAAGACAATTTTAAAGCCTTATTACTTGATAACCAAAGCTTGCAAGATATTCCAGAAAACTTAGTTATTAGTGATGAAGAGTATCAAACATGGCAAGCACAGCTTGGCCAAGTCACTATGAGTGACAGTGTGTTTGAAAAAATGTACCTGATTAAAAACTTGGTTGAGCAAGGTTTACCCTTAGCGGGTGAAGGCAGCATTGTTAGCGACCTTTATGTGTCGGATCGCCGCTGGAAGAAGTCTGTTCATTTACTGCAAACCAGTGCCTTTTTTAATGGTCGTTCAGAAATTAATCCGCTGGATTTATTGTTGCTACAAGACTGTCTCTGGCACAACCTAGACGACCGACAGTTTATTCAAACCTGCATGCAAGATTATGCGGTCAACCATGCTTTTGACCAGCTTAAGCTAAAAGAGTTGGCAGAAGGTGCAGAACGTCATTATAGCGCCACCGTAGATGATATTTGTGAGCAGCTCACCGTTCAGTTCTCCCATGATTCTGGTCTAAGAAAGGACCAATATAAATATGATTTTGGTAGCGCTAAGCGTTTCCCCAATAAACACGGTGGCGAGCTATTTAAGCTGGTGGTATTGCAAAGTAATTTGTCGGTGAGTGAAAAAGACAAAGGCGAAACGCGTTGGGTCTATGTGGATGCCAACGAGTTTTCCAAGAAAATCAAAAGCGGTAATTGTGAAATGTTAGGGCGGATTAACGAGGGTTCCGAGTTATGTCAGCTACGCTTTGATGTTGATATTAACCACCAGCTAGTGATTAAAGATTTAGCTAATCGTCCATTGTTGCTGGGCATTGCCAAGCAGCAAGGCCTTGATGAAAGCTTGGTGGCTAGCTGGCAACAGCAAATTGATGCGGTATTGGCTAGTATTAAACAAGCTGAATATGAGCTAAAACGTAGTCGAACTCAATTTCATGGAGCATTGCCCCATAACTTTATCTCCCAGCAACTACCAGAGGCGATAGAAGCTAGTTTAATGGAGGTTGAGTTAATGGTGTCTGGCGTGGCTACATTATTGGATAAACAAGCCTACAGGATGCGCAATATTAATGACTTTTTTAACTAGGCTATAAGCGTGATAGACAGCCTGCAGTTTGGTGTAATGTTAGCGGAATCGGGATTGCTTGATGAAGCCGTTCGCGAGGTGATGATGCGCCCGCAGCTTATGATGATTGCAGAGTCTAGTCCTGGTATTCAAAGTTCCATGAAAAACCAAGTGAGCAAGTGGAAAAACCAAATTCGTGCTCAACTTGGTCAAATTACTATCGAAGAAAAGTTTGCTGAAGAAATTGCCTTGTATCAGCGTTCTATAGAATTAGACAGTGCAGGGTTTAGTCAGCAACTAGATGACTTACTCATCCAGCTAAGTGTTTGTTCCAGCTTTTATGGCAAGGCCAGTGAATTGGCCGCCCATCCTCATCATCGTTATAGTCCTATGTTTCAAAGCTACTTTTGTAATCAGTGGTTCGAAAGTATTGCTAAAGAGTTAAATCAAGCTCAAGTAGATGAAATGAAACAGCATAAGCAAGCCTTGCTGGCCGATCTTTATCAACGGGTTGAGACCCTGCAAGCCATGCCTGAAATGACTGAATCAGGCGACCCAAATAAACTCGGTCGCTTGTGGGATATGGCCGCTGCCAAGTTGCGCAAAAGTGAAGTTAACTTGCTTAAGCAGTTTGCAGTGTTTCTTAAATCGCAAAAAGGCCTGCAAAAAATTGCCGAGCAATTAGGCAGAATGGCCGACCAAGTGAGTGACCCTAATGCTAGCAATGCCCCGGTTGAAGAACCTCAATTGGTTGAGGAGCAATTAGAACAAGTTACCGACGACATAGTTGGGGTGCACGAAGGTGACGATTTAGCCAAGCTCTTGCCGAATGAAACTATGTTCCTAGCCTACCCAGAGTTAGAGGTTATTTTTTATAAACACTTAGTCGACCACCAGCTAATGAACTATCAAATGCAGGGCAAGCAGCGCAAATTGCGTAAGGTGAAAACCTACAAAAAAGCCGCTGACGAGACCATGCTGGATAAGGGCCCATTCATTTTAGCCATTGATAGCTCTGGCTCTATGCAAGGCTTCCCTGAGAAGTGTGCTAAAGCCCTAGCCTATGGCTTAATGCAAATAGCCTTAGCTGAGCAGCGTGACTGTTATGTAATTATGTTTTCAACAGAGCTCATCACTTACGAACTCACCAAAAAAGATGGCTTAAGAGAAGTTCTTAATTTTCTGTCTTACAGTTTTCATGGTGGCACCGATATGGCCGTAGCGCTCCAGCAAGCGATTAAGCAAATGACAGAAGACAAATACCAAAACGCAGATTTAGTGGTATTGTCAGATTTTATCGCCCCTGCTCCACCTAGCGAGCTGTTAGAGACAATTGAGCTATTAAAAGCGCAAAAAAATCGATTCCACGCACTTAACTTATCTAGCTACGGCAACCCTGAACTGATGCAGGTATTTGATCATCTATGGGATTACACTCGCTCGCCAATACAACGCTTATTTAAACGATAATTCCAAAGCTGATGCGTTTCGCTTACACTTGTTTAAGTTGTCGAAAATCATCTTGGTTGATTGGGAAAATTAACCTGTAATAAGGAAACAAAATGAACTTCAGTGTTGTTATTTTGGCTGCCGGTAAAGGAACAAGGATGCGTTCAACTTTGCCGAAGGTATTGCATAAACTAGCAGATAAACCAATGGTGCAGCATGTCATCGATACCGCTAAAAAACTAAAGCCAGAAGCTATTCACTTGATTTACGGTCACGGCGGCGATTTAATCCAGCAGCAAATCAATGACCCAAGTCTAAACTGGGTTGAACAAGCTGAACAGTTAGGCACTGGCCACGCAATGCAGCAAGCTGCTCCTCATTTCGCGCCAAACCAAGCAGTAGTGATGTTATACGGTGATACGCCGTTAATCAGCGAACAAACCATACAACGTTTAATTGAAGCCCTGCCAGAAAGCGGTATTGGTTTACTCACCGTAGATCAAGATGACCCAACAGGCTATGGGCGAATTGTGCGTGAAAACGGCAGTGTCGCGGCGATTGTAGAGCACAAAGATGCAACCGCTGAGCAGTTAGCAATTAAAGAAGTGAATACCGGTGTATTGGTTGCCAATAGTAATGACTTTAACCGCTGGTTAGCGAAACTAAGCAATGACAATGCTCAGGGCGAGTACTACGTTACCGATATTATAGAAATGGCCACAAAAGAAGGTAATGTGGTTCAAGCAGTTCAGCCTGACTCTATCGTAGAAGTACAAGGGGTGAATGATCGCGTTCAACTTAATGGTTTAGAGCGCGCCTATCAAAAAGGCCAAGCAGAACAACTATTACGTGATGGTGTAAGCCTCGCCGATGCTAATCGCTTTGATTTGCGTGGAGAGTTAAGCATTGGTAGCGACTGTTTCATCGATATCAACGTGATTATTAAGGGCAAAGTTACCGTTGGTAACAATGTGACTATCGAAGCTAACGCTATTTTGATTGATTGTGAGATTGGCGATAAGGTCACCATTAAAGCTAACAGTATTATTGAACAAGCTAGCTTAGCGGCAGATGCTTCCGCTGGTCCATTTGCTCGCCTTCGCCCTGGAGCCAAGCTGGAGCAAGATGCTCATGTAGGTAACTTTGTAGAAATGAAGAAGTCTACGCTAGGTAAAGGCTCTAAAGCTGGTCACTTAACTTATTTAGGTGATACTACGGTAGGTGAAAAAGTGAATATTGGTGCTGGCACTATTACCTGTAATTACGATGGTGTTAATAAATTCCAAACTGTGATTGAAGATGGTGCCTTTATTGGTAGCGATACTCAGTTAGTTGCTCCAGTTACCGTGGGTAAGAATGCAACTGTAGGTGCTGGCTCTACAATTACTAGCGATGTGGAAGCTGAAGTATTGGCAATATCTAGAACCAAGCAGCGCAGTATTAAAGGTTGGCAACGTCCAGTTAAGAAATCTTAATTATTTGAATTGTTTATAAAAAGCGGCCTTTGGCCGCTTTTTTTGTTTTAGCGACTGTTTTCACATAAATCCCTACTTTTATTAGGTATAACTAGAGTTTTGCTTTAGGGACAGACCATGAACAAACAGTTTGAACACCCGCTGCCAAACAGCGAAGGTTATTTTGGCGAATATGGTGGAAGCTTTATTCCGCCAGAACTTCAAACAGTAATGAATGATATTAATCAGGCTTACTTAGAAATTCGCCAAGATCCAGAGTTTGTAAAAGAGCTTACTCGTTTGTATCAAGACTATGTGGGTCGCCCTAGCCCAATTTTCCACGCCGAGCATTTATCGCAAACCTATGGCTGCGATATTTATTTAAAACGTGAAGACCTAAACCATACAGGCGCGCATAAGATTAATCACTGTTTAGGTGAAGTGCTACTGGCTAAAAAAATGGGCAAAACCAAAGTTATTGCCGAAACCGGCGCTGGTCAGCATGGGGTTGCGTTAGCAACCGCTGCTGCATTGTTAGGGTTAGAATGTGATATTCACATGGGTGAAGTGGATATTGCTAAAGAGCATCCTAACGTTGTGAGAATGCGTATTTTAGGTGCCAATGTTATCCCCGCTACTCACGGTAGAAAAACCTTAAAAGAAGCTGTAGATAGCGCTTTTCAAGCTTACATGGCCGATCCTCATAGCCAGCTTTATGCCATTGGTTCGGTGGTTGGGCCTCACCCCTTCCCGATGATGGTGCGAGACTTCCAATCAATTATTGGCATAGAAGCGCGTGAGCAGTTCCAAGCAATGACTGGAGCTCTACCAGACAATTTAGTGGCTTGTGTTGGTGGTGGCTCTAACGCTATGGGGCTGTTTAGTGCCTTTTTAGAAGATGAAGCGGTAGCTATGCATGGTTGTGAACCTGCCGGTCGCAGTTTAGAAGAAGTGGGTGAACATGCAGCTACTTTAACCAAGGGTGAACCTGGCACTATGCATGGTTTCCATTCCTACATGCTTAAAGATGAGCAAGGAGAGCCTGAGCAAGTTTACTCAGTAGCTAGTGGCTTAGATTATCCTTCGGTTGGGCCACAGCATGCCTACTTAAAAGACTTAGGCCGGGTTCAATATGGTGTAGTCAGCGACAAAGAAGCCATTGACGCTTTTTTTGAGCTCTCGCGTTTAGAAGGCATTATCCCAGCAATCGAATCTGCTCATGCTGTAGCTCACGCTATCAATTTGGCTAAGCAAGGTAGTAAGGGCTCTATTCTGATTAACTTGTCAGGCCGAGGCGATAAAGACATCGACTTTGTAGTAGAGAAGTACGGTAAAGAATACGGAATAGAATCGCTGATATAAGCAGTAAAACTTGGTAAACAAAAAGGCTACAAGTGAAAACCTGTGGCCTTTTTTAGCTTGGGAAAGCTTGTTTAGAACTTATAAGCTACGTTGAGCATTGGCCCGCGGTAGTTATATTTTAAAGTGGTTTCATTCCATTCAGCTTCAACTAGGTAGTAGTTATAACCTAGCTCAACATCCCAATTTGGGTTGATATGGTAAGAGATAGAGGCGTTTAAATCGGCTAAGTAACCACTAGTATTATCTATAGATATATAGAAGAACTGAGTATGTGCGCCAATTGTCCAATCTTCCGATAAGTCGTAATCTGCCCATAGCCCTATATCTGGCAATGGAGCAGTGGTTGACTCATCAACTACTTCGCCGTCGGTATTGGCGCTATCACAGGTAATGCTTCCGTTATCATCAACACAACCGGCTATTTCACCGCTAAAGCCCATTTCAATGAACATAACGTGCAAACCTAAAGAACCACCTATTTCGGCACGATCGGTTTTGTAAAAAGAGTAGCCGTAGCCAGCACGTAGAATGTCAATGTCCATGCGGGTATTAATAGATGCGCCTACCAGAATACCTTTATCAGGATTATTAGGAAGGGTGTAACCAAAGGTTGATTTGGTAGTAGCCTGTCGATGTAAGCGACGCCAATCGGCATATACAATATGACGTTCATTAAACTTATAGCCGACTTCGAAGAAAGGAAGAAACTGAGATTCTTCAAGGTTGAGTGTGTCTTCAAAGTCCAGTTTTAGGTCACTACCATCAAATGCCTTAGTTGATATAGATGAATCAGTTTGCGCCCAAAAGCCACCGGCTTTTATCACCCATTCACCGGCAAAACTGGTAGAACTAAAGCTTGCTACTAGGGCAGCAAGAGGGAGCCACTGCTTGGTATTCATATACTATCCTTGTATCGCAGTACTAAAACAGAGCTACAGATGCGCTGTTCTACAATTTATCACTTCATTGTGAGCTATTAGTTAGTATAAGCACTTAAATCTGATAGTAAAATATAAACAAGCCACTATTCTTAAGGGGCGGTTTGATTTATTTTAAACCGTTCAGTTAGTCTGCATGTACAGCTTATTTACTACTTTGTTGGTTGGAGAAAGTGATGTTAAAGGAATTAACGCGTTATTGTGGTGCTCTGGGCTTAGCAGCATTGTTAGTCTGTGCTCCAATAACTTCGGTTATGGCAGTCGATTCTGGGAGTGACCAAGCTACTTTGTTGTTGGATAAATACCAGCGCCAGCAACAGCGAATCGAAAAAATAAAAGCCAATATCGACCAAGTCTCAAGCATTGAGCAGGCGGCTATATCTCACCGTTTGTTAGAACGCCATTTACATGCTTTTGAAACCATCAATCAGCTGTCTCAGTATTTAATTGAGCAAAAGGCCTTAGGCTTAGCCGATGAGCAAGTGTTGGCTGAAGTTGAGCAAATTATTGCCCAAAATAACCAAGATTTAGTTAATGGTATCGAAAAGCAGCAGCTTGAGTTTAATAAGGCTTACGCCGAAGAAGAAGCTGATGGCATTAAAGCTTTCCAACTCTATATCGAACACCTTGCTAGCTCAGACCTTATTTATACTGCCATGGTGCAGCAAATTTCTAATCAGCAAGCTTTAGGTTTTAGTGTTGATACTGAAAAAGAGTATTTGATTGACCGACTATATACCCGCGCCGAGTCTTTCTCTGGCATGGTGGGCTTAGTTGGTAAAAAGCGCGAAGAACTAGGCAAGCTAATTAAAATTACGCCAGATGATCAAAGCCTTAAAGACCAACTAGCGGTTGTTACCGAGCAGCTTGCGGTTGCCGGAGAAAGCTTCAAACTAACCGTGGATTTGCTTACTCAGTTGGGCTTTAACGCGTCGTTCTACCAGCAAACCTTGCTTAAGCTGGGTGGCCAAATTACAACCGATGTTCTGGATGTAAACATTTTAGGTGGCATAGCAAAACGTTGGTTAGAACGTTTATCTGAATACTTTGTAGAACACGGTGGCGAATGGATCTTCAAGGTATTTTTGCTGGTGGCTATTTACTATATTTTCCGCTCCCTATCGCGCTTAGTGCGTAAGCTAATAACCAAGAGTTTGGACTCTTCCAAATTAAACCTTTCATCTTTAATGAAAGATATGATTATCTCCTCAGTAGCGAGAGTGGTCATTATTATAGGAATACTGTTTGCGCTTGCCCAAGTGGGAATTTCGCTGGCACCTATTCTGGCTGGTTTAGGTGTGGCCGGTTTCATTATTGGTTTTGCTTTGCAAGATACTCTAGGTAACTTTGCCGCTGGTTTGATGATTCTTATCTATCGCCCTTACGATGTAGGTGACATGGTAGAAGTGGGCGGTGGGGTATTTGGTAAGGTGAAAAGCATGAACCTTGTGTCTACCACTATTCTTACCATCGATAACCAAACTTTGGTTATACCCAATAGCAAAATTTGGGGTGACGTTATTAAAAATGTTACTGCACAAAAACTGCGTCGGGTGGACTTGGTATTTGGTATTGGTTACTCAGACGATATTGAAAAAGCTGAAGCGGTATTAAATGAACTGCTAGAAAAACACCCAATGGTATTGCCAGAACCAGAGCCAACGGTGAAGTTGCATGTACTCAACGAATCTTCAGTTGATTTCATTGTTCGCCCTTGGGTTAAAACCGATGATTATTGGGATGTATATTGGGATATTACCCGCGAAGTGAAAATGCGCTTCGACCGAGACGGTATCTCTATTCCATTCCCACAGCGCGATGTGCATTTTTATCCTGCCACTAGCGAAGCAGCGCAAATTGAGAAATAGCTAGGGTCTGTTGATCTTTGCTGATGGTTTTTGCAGCAATAAATAGCCATTTAGGCAAGGCAGTGAGTGTGCAGTTAAGTGGGCTTAATAATCACTCGCTAAGGCTGAATAAATGGCTAATAAATTCTGCCCGAAGGGTTCGGATAAGCGAACTTTACTCTTTGTTAAGCACTTTTTGCTTAGCCCACTAGGCTTCTAAGTGCTCGCCGCGATTAAAGCCCGCTTATCTCGAACAAAATTTCAACACCAAAGAGCAACAGACCCTAAAACATTAACTACAAAATCAAAGGCTTGGTTTTTATTTCCAAGCCTTTGTTGTTTTTGATTCTGGCTACCGCCGCTGAATAACTGGAAAAATTGGCTAAAATAAGTAAAATAGCGCTTCATTTTTGAGCAGAGGTTGTTGCAGTTCGTGAGTCGTAAACGCGCCCTAGAAAAAATAGCCAAATGTTTAGAGTTGGGTAACTCCTCAAATATACATGAGGCTGCTCAAGCTATTCGCATGGCCCATCGGCTTATGCTTAAACACGGTCTCGAACAAGCTGATATTGAGCTTATTCAAATGGGTAAAACCTCTACCCAAACCCTGCTACCTGCCAACGTAAGTGAAAATATTCTGCGCATTATCCGCGGCATTAATAGCCGCTTTGGAGTTGAGGCTGTACTGGTTAATCACAAAGGTTTAAAACGCGCCGAGTTTGTAGGACATGCCGACCGCGCGGTATTTGCTGCTTTTGCTTTTGATATTGTTTACCGCGAAATGAACCAACAAGTGGGTTCTTTTAGAAATAGTTTCGCCGGCTCTGGCACCGACAATGTAACAGTGGCTCGCCGGGTTACTTCGTTTACTGCTGGTTGGTTAGAAGGTGCTTTGGAAAAGCTGCCAGATCTCACAACCAATGGTCGTAACGAGCATATGGACGACTACCTAGATGAGATGTTTGAAAAGCTAGATCGCGAAACCTTTAAAGCCAAGATTAAAGCCTCGATGGGACAGCTGACACCAGACTTTCAAACCGGCATGAAAAAAGGCCGAAAACTGTCAGTTAATCGGCCTGTAGAAGGCGCTAGAGCGGCTTCTCTACTTAGCTAGAGTATAAATACTTAGCTTACCTTTAGGATCTTACTGGTATTGGTATGACCGGTTTGGTCGAATACGTCACCGTGGGTCAATATAACCAAGTCGCCTTTGCTCAAGTAACCTTGTTCTTTCAGCTGTTCTATCGCTATTTTTGATACTTTAATAATATCTTCGCTGCTCTCATCAAAGTGAATTGGGTATACACCGCGATACAAAGCACAGCGGCTTAAGGTATTGGCATGACGAGACAATGAGAATATTGGCAAGCCACTACTTAAGCGAGACATTAACAGTGGTGTGCTGCCGGACTCAGTTAACGCAATAATAGCCTTCATGCCCTTCATGTGGTTGGCAGCAAACATGGTGCTCATGGCTACCGTTTCAGAAATACTCTCGAAGGTATCGTTAATGCGGTATTTCGACACGTTAATGCTGCGTTGTTTTTCTGCCCCTAAACATACGCTGGCCATCGCTTGTACTGTTTCAATAGGGTATTGGCCTGCGGCGGTTTCGCCAGAAAGCATCACAGCATCGGTACCGTCTAGCACGGCGTTGGCTACATCCATAACCTCAGCACGGGTTGGCATTGGTGCGCTAATCATCGATTCCATCATCTGAGTGGCGGTAATTACTGCTCGATTGTATTTTCGAGTGAGGCGAATAAGGGTTTTTTGTACACCCACTAATTCGGCATCGCCAATTTCTACCCCTAAATCACCACGTGCAACCATTACCGCATCAGAGGCTTTAATAATATCGATCATCGCTTCTTCGCTTGCTACTGTTTCGGCGCGTTCTACCTTAGCAACCAATTTTGTGGCTAAACCTGCTTGTTGGGTTAAACGACGGGCATAGTGCATGTCTTCGCCACTATTTGGGAAAGACACCGCTAAGTAGTCCACTTCAATTTTGGCTGCGGTAATAATATCGGCTTTATCTTTATCGGTAAGGGCTGCTGCGGATAAACCACCACCCAGTTTGTTTATGCCTTTGTTGTTCGACAAAATACCGCCAATGGTTACCTCGGTAGTTACTTGGCTGTCTTTTACCGCGGTTACTTTAAGTTGAATGCGGCCGTCATCGAGCAATAAGATATCACCAGGCTCTACATCTTTAGGCAGGTGTTTGTAATCTAGGCCAACTTGTTTTTCGTCGCCTAAGCCTTTGTCTAACTCACTGTCTAAAATAAAGCTGTCACCAACAACTAAATTAACTTTGCCATCTTTAAAAGTAGATACCCGAATTTTAGGACCTTGTAAGTCACCCAGTATCGCAATGTGTAGTTTATGTTTGCTGGCTAACTCTCTCACTTTGGCTGCGCGTGCCAAATGATCTTCTGCGGTTCCATGAGAGAAGTTAAGGCGCACCATATTTGCACCACTCAATATCAGTTGTTCCAATACATCGTCTCGGTCGGTGGCGGGGCCTAAAGTTGTGACTATTTTAGTACGTCTTAACATGTTGCTAATCCTTAAAAATTGATGAGATGTTTGCTTGAATTCGCTGATGCTGATTTAAGTATATGTAAACCAGCTTGTCCCTTGGTTTTTTTTTGTCTCTCAAGTACATTGCGCATTAGGGATATTATTTGCTGTGGGGTGACAGAATGAAACAGGCAATCTTGGCAGAAATGAAGGTTTTGCCAGAAATTGATCCAGAGTTTGAAGTTAAACGTCGAATCGACTTTATAAAAGCGCGTTTAAAACAAGCTGGTTTAAAAACACTAGTACTTGGTATTAGTGGCGGTGTTGATTCAACAACCACTGGTCGCTTAGCGCAATTAGCGGTAGAACAACTTAACAATGAGAGTGATAGTCAAGATTACCGCTTTATTGCCATGCGCTTACCTTTTGGTGAGCAAAAAGATGAAGCCGACGCACAACTAGCTTTAGGGTTTATTAAACCCTCACATGTTGTTACCACTAATATCAAAGCAGGTACCGAAGGCTTGCATACTAGTGCTAGCGAAAGTTTGGTGGCTGCTGGTTTAGATTTACCTGCTCAAGCTGCGGTAGATTTTGCCAAAGGCAATGTTAAAGCCCGTATGCGTATGATTGCCCAGTATGAAATAGCTGGCTTAAGTGGTGGACTGGTTATTGGAACCGATCATTCAGCTGAAAACTTAACGGGTTTTTACACCAAGCATGGTGATGGTGCCTGTGACTTAGTGCCCATCTTTGGTTTAAACAAACGCCAAGTTCGCCAAGTAGCCGATTACTTAGGTGCGCCTGAAAAGCTAATTGGTAAAGCGCCAACGGCCGATCTTGAAGAAGACCGCCCACAGCTGCCTGATGAAGTAGCACTAGGCGTTACTTATGACCAAATTGATGACTTCTTAGAAGGTAAGAGTGTTGCCGATGCGGTTGAGCAAAAGCTGATTGGTATATACCAACGCACCCAACATAAGCGTCAGGCAATTCCAACAATCTACGATTAAGCTTGTTGCTTAAATACCTTGAGCCGAAGCCGCCAGGCTTCGGCTTTGTTTGATCTGCGTCTTGTATTGCTAAGCGCAGATGTTGTCTAATTGCAGCCGAATTTTTAGAGGAACTCGCCTTGGGCAACAGCATCATATTTAGTCTCGATTTATTTGGTACCGCAATCTTTGCTATTTCCGGGGTATTGATAGCCAGTCGTCGCCGAATGGATTTATTTGGTGCCTTAGTGCTTGCCTGTGTTACTGCCATTGGCGGCGGTACTATCCGCGATATGGCTTTAGGTGCTAGCCCGGTGTTTTGGGTTGAGAATGGCTTGTACCTATGGGTGATTTTAGTGGCCAGTTTATCCTCTGTATTATTGCTTAATAACTTTCCAACTCCTCCTCGTTGGTTACTGCCGGTCGCAGATGCGATAGGTATGGCGGTATTTATGGCGATTGGTGCCGATAAAGCCTATCAATTTGGTGCGCCAATGATTGTGGCCGTTACCATGGGAGTAATTACCGCCTGTGGCGGAGGAATGATCCGCGATGTGCTGGCCAATCAAGTTCCTTTAGTACTTCAACGAGAGGTGTATGCCACTGCTTGTATTGTAGGTGGCTTAGTTTGGGTGGCCGCCTTGTACTTGGAGTTTTCGGTCACTATTGCTACAAGTGCTTGTATTTTGACCGCTTTAGTTATTCGCTTAGTGGCTATTCGCTACCATTTATCACTACCTAAGCTTGCTAAAAATCGTTAGTTAGCGATAAATGCCGATGGGTGGTGTGAGATATCTCTTACAAGCTTGTGCGTTAAAAGCAGCTTTGCTTACAGTTGTTAAAAGTAAATTTCCTTTTA
The DNA here is from genome assembly GCF_019670125.1 of Agarivorans aestuarii. Classification (NCBI taxonomy): domain Bacteria; kingdom Pseudomonadati; phylum Pseudomonadota; class Gammaproteobacteria; order Alteromonadales; family Alteromonadaceae; genus Agarivorans; species Agarivorans aestuarii. Next base: position 4,628,089 of record NZ_AP023033.1, on the reverse strand, counting down.
AATTAGTCTCTTATGGTTTTTGTAAGAATTTGTAAGTAAAAAATTGAAAGTTTTTTGCTAATGCGGCTTTTTCTCAAACTTAGATTCCGTATAGTTGTTTGTGCACGGAGGCACTGACGTTTATCAGGATGAGAAACGTAGCAGGAGCTAAAAAGGAACAGCTACAGGAAGTAGCAAGGGACACCTCCTAGGAAGGAGACGTGCAACTGGTATGGAAGACCGGTTATGCCATAGAAGGCTAAAGGACAGCTCAAAGGATTTGAGAAAAGGATAACTACAGGACGTAGTAACACAGTCAAAAAGGATTGCAGGGAGCAACTACCCGTTCACGGATTTGAGCGATATGACTACTAGGGGCGACACGAAAGTGTCGCCCCGACCTTTTTCTAAGCCCAGCCAAGTGCTGGGTTTTTTATTGTTTGAATTTTGTTCGCCTATTTAGCTTTATCATTAAGCTAAAAGCTATTCACTTAGATTTATATTCTTCTTAACAGGGTTTATGTAGATAAATAGCAATTTAAAGGCTGCTCACTTTAGTTGCATATTTGGTGATCGACTAAAGACCGTGTGAGAGATCGACCATTCTATTAGACCGATAAATCTCTTTGTTTGTCAGTGCTGTTAATAAATTATATTTATTATTCAATAGTTTATTGTTTTTTACCTCTTAAGTAATAGTTTTGTTTAGATGTTTTTGTTTCTGGCCTACTGGGCTTTAGTTGGGATGAGCGTAAAGTATCAACCATCAGGACGAACGAAGATTCAGGAAGAATTAGGCAGGACGCCGAGGTATTTAGGACGCAGCGCTCAGGATGAGCAGGCTTATCAAGGTAGATGAGTTTGGATGTCAGCATAGGATTGCTAGAAAGCAAAATACCAAATAGCTTCAGGACGAAGTATAGGGATACCTCCAGGACGGAGAGAGCAAGTGTTTAGGATGAACGCTTATGCCATAGAAGGCTAAAGGACAGCCCAAAGGAACTGGGAAGAGGAAACGCTAAGGAATAGTGTGAAACAGTCAAAAAGGATTGCAGGGAGCAATTAACGTTCATGGAATAGAGCGATATGACTACTAAGAGGGCGACACGTATGTGTCGCCCTTTTTCTTTGCCTGCTATTTACTGTTAGGGTTTATTGCCTATCAGCAGAACTTTTAATGGATAACCTGTAATTAGTTGGGTTTTTATATTATTAATCTCGATCTGGTAGTTTCTTTATCTGCCATGGCCTGTGTGAGAGATCCGCCCGAGCTGCAGCGGGTAATGTCAGTTAGTTAATAAGCCTGTGTTAATTTAAATCTTTATATTTCAGTTTCTTATGTATTTATACTTATTTTTTAATGGTTAAAACTGAAATTATTTAGTTTTGGCTACTGGGATTAACAAGTGATCGGCGTAAAGTATTAACCATCAGGACGAGCCAAGGCTTAGGAAGAGTCAGGGCAAGATGCCAAGGTATTAGGAAGCATTGCTTAGGAAGAGCACGTTTATCAAGGAAGATAAACATTAGGATGTCAGCACAGGAGTGCTAGAAAGCAAAATACCTCAAACTTTCAGGATGAAGTTAAAGGATACCTCCAGGACGGAGAGAGCAAGTGTTTAGGATGAACATTTATGCCATAGAAGGCTAAAGGAAAGCTCAAAGGAACTGGGAAGAGGAAACGCTAAGGATTGGTGTGCAACAGTCAAAAGGATTGCAAGGAGCAATTACTGTTCACGGATAAGAGCAATATGACTACTTAAAAGGCGACACATTTGTGTCGCCTTTTTTCATTTCTGCGAAACTAAGATTGCGAATGTTGCCACCAGCTGTTTTTGCTCATCAAGCAAATCAATATGATTAAGCTCGCCAAGCCCGCCAAGGTATGGGCAATAATAATCGCTAAAAATATTACTTTGCTGCTTCCCCACATCGCGCCGATATAAATGGCCGGTAACATAAAACCAAACAAGCGAATTAAGTTTATCGCCATTGCTAACAGTGGCTTAGCTAAGGCGTTTAAGGTTTGAGCTAGCAATAAGGGCACAGCCATCATGCCGTAGCAAAAAGGTACTAGTTGTAAGTAATATTGGCTAAGCTCAGCCACTTCTGCATCGTGATTAAAGCTATAGCTCACTAAAGGGGCTAAGGCGTACATTGCGATAGCGAGCAACAGTTGCCAAACCACCGCTAGCCTAATGGCATGATGAACGATTTGCTGGGCGCGCTGTGCTTTGCCAGCCCCAACATTTTGCCCAACTAACATCGGAATCACCGAGTTAATCGCCATTACACCAATAAATAGTAAGGCTTCTACCCGTGTGGCAAAGCCATAGGCGGCAACGGTTGCTGTGCCGGCACTGGCCAAAATCACCAAGGTTATGGTGGTGGCTATGGGAGTAAGCAGCTGAGAAAACACCGCCGGAATGGCGATGCTAAGCAACTTTTTCCAAGAGGCGAGAAGCTGTTTAATAGAGCAAGCTTCAAAGCGTAGTAGTTTTAATTTAAAACTCAGTAGGTAAACAGCAACACTAAAGGTGAGTGCCCAAGCTACTGCAGTGGCTAAAGCGGCTCCTTGCACCCCCATGGCCGGCACAGGCCCCCAGCCAAAAATAAAAATTGGGTCCAATATGCCATTTACGATACCAGCAACCAGCATCACTATACTGGGGGTTTTACTGTCGCCACTGGCCCTTATGGCGCTATTGCCCACCATGGGTATCACTAATAGCGGAACCGAGAGATACCAAATTTGCATATATTGCTCAATATAGGGCATTACTGGTAATTCGGCGCCTAAGTGGCTGAAAAGAGGATAAATGCTGAAATAACCCAAGCCGGCAATAGCGATAATTAGCAGTAGGCTAAACAATAAACTATGGCTAGTGAGTTGGGCGGCCTGTTGATGTTGACGAGCCCCCAGTAGCCGTCCTACATGGGACGACAAGCCAATGCCTAAGCCCATAGCAACACTGGTGATGGCAAAGGTAATGGGAAAAGTAAAAGATACGCCAGCCAACGCATCGGTGCCGAGCATGGCAACAAAAAAGGTATCAACAAGGTTAAAAAAGATGATCGCAAAAATGCCAACTAAAGTTGGACTCGCCTTATTGATAATAAGCGGCGTGATGGGGGCATCAAGCAAATATTGGCGTTGTTGTTCCATTAACTTGCAGCTGGGAAATCGAGGCTCCAGTATACGTGGCTCAAAGGCTAAGCGAAAGAATCCGCATTAAGCCTTAAAAACTGCTAATAGTTGTTTAAATTTTAATCATTATTGTTGTTTTTAAGAGCAGAAAACGGTAAATTGCGGCTTCCTTAATAGCGAGAGAAGTTATGTCTCAGTTTGACAGTATTCGCCCTTATCAAGATTCTGAAGTAAAAAGTACACTGCAACGCCTCATTAATGATCCCGAATTTATCACTACTTTAATTAAGTTTCGTTACCCTAAAGCCAGTGGAGCCTTTCTCTCGCTAACGTCTTTTGCCTTGCGCCAAGTACTTAAATTTAAAGTAAGAAACGTAAAAAGCGTTTACGACTTTCAAGTAATGGTCGAGCGCTACATGGCGCACATGATCAAAACAACCACCTCACAACTAAGCTCTAGTGGTTTAGACAGCCTAGATTTATCTAAGCCGCATTTGTTTATCTCAAATCACCGAGATATTGCCCTCGACCCAGCTTTTGTAAACTACTTGCTGCATGTAAATGGCCAAGACACGGTGCAAATTGCCATTGGTGATAACTTATTAAGCAAGCCTTGGGTGTCTGACTTAATGCGCCTTAACCGCAGCTTTATTGTTAAGCGCTCAGCCAATGCTAAACGTGAAAAGTTGGCTAATCTAAAAGAGTTATCCGCTTATATTCAACACACTCTGGCGAGCACTGGCGACCATATTTGGATTGCTCAACGAGAAGGACGCGCCAAAGACGGCTTAGATATTACTAATTCTGCGCTTATTTCTATGTTGGCCTTAAACAAATCTAAGCAACAAGACTTTGCTGATTACATTAAAGAGCTAAACATTGTTCCGGTGTCTATTTCTTATGAGTTTGATCCTTGCGATGTGGCTAAAGCGAATGAGTTAGTATCGCAAAGCCAGCATGGTGAATACCAAAAACAAGAGCATGAAGATATTTACAGTATATCGCGCGGTATTGTGGGTCAAAAAGGTCGAGTGCATGTGCATTTTGCAGAACCACTGGCTGGCGAATATGAAAATGCTAAAGACGTGGCTGAAGCTTTAGATAAAGCGATTATTGGTAACTACCAGCTTATGCCTACCAACTGGATTGCCCTTGGTGATGCTATCCCAGAAGAAATTCCTGCTAACGAATTAGCTGAAGCAAAGCGCTATTTTGAAGCGAAGACTGGCGATATTAGTGCAGAGGTCCGATCTCAGCTGTATGAAATGTACGCAAACCCAATTCGTGCTAGGCAGCAACTGTCTGAATAATATAAAGATTAAATACTTTATATAGCCTTGGCATTGTAGCTGCATACCCCTAAGTAGGTATAAATATTTAGGGGTATGATATGTTCCGTACAAAAACTAGCCAAACCATCTCCAACGTCTTGTCTGATCAAGGCAAACTAGAGCAACTACTGTCGTTAATGTTGCCTGACGAAGTTGCTGAACTTGATCAACTTGGTGCTCAGCATTGCCGCAGAAAACGTCAAGCCAGTGGTCGTTCACACTCAATTTCGGCTAAATTTTAGTCATTTTCTGTTAATAAACTTACTGTGTAATAGGCTGTTACTGATAAACTATAGGGAAAGAGCCAACTAATAGGCTTTTCATCTCAGTTCATAGCAAAAATAAGACAGCACAGTATATGGCCACAAAAACTCAAGCGGGTGTTTCATTTCCACTCGGCGCCACTTATCAAGGTAAGGGCGTTAACTTTAGTATTTTCTCTAAAAATGCCACGGGAGTTACCCTTCTATTATTTAAAGAAGTTAACTCTCGTAAGCCTTTTGCCGAGTTCCCTTTAGATCCAAATACCAACAAAACCGACCATTACTGGCATATTTTTGTTGAAGACCTAGACGTAGGAACGCTCTACGGCTTTCAAGTAGACGGTCCTTGGCAACCAGAGCGCGGTTTGCGTTTTGACCCAAGTAAGGTATTGCTCGACCCATACGCCAAAATGACCCACTTCCCAGATAACTATTTGCGTCAGGTCGCGTCACGTCACGGTCATGTAAATACCAATCAATGTATTAAAGGTGCAGTGGTAGATTTACGTGGTTTTGATTGGCAAGGCACTCACCCAATTAAACGCTCACTGCAAGATACTGTTATTTACGAAATGCATGTAGCGGGTTTTACCAAGCACTCATCGTCTGGTGTAGCAGAGCATAAGCGAGGCACTTACGCAGGTGTTATTGAAAAAATTCCTTACCTAAAAGAACTAGGTATAACTGCCGTGGAATTAATGCCAGTACAGCAGTTCGATTTGCAAGATGCCCCTTTAGGTAAGCAGAACTATTGGGGTTACAGCCCAATTAACTTTTTCTCGCCACATACTGCTTATAGCTCCGACAAAAGTGTCTGTGGTGCCTTTAATGAATTTAGAACCATGGTGCGCGAGCTGCACAAAGCCGGCATTGAAGTGATATTGGATGTGGTGTTTAACCACACGGCAGAAGGCGGCCACGACGGTCCAACACTTAGCATGAAGGGCTTGCAAAACGATACCTACTACATGCTAGAAAACGAAAAGCGTTGGTACAGTAACTACTCGGGTTGCGGCAATACTTGTAATGCTAACCACTCGGTAATGCGCCGTATGATCCGTGACGCACTGCGTTTTTGGGTAAACGAAATGCACGTAGATGGCTTCCGCTTTGATTTAGCCTCGGTACTAGCGCGTGACTCTAAGGGTCATGTAATGAAAGAGCCACCACTGCTATGGTCGATTGATTCAGATCCTTCATTGGCTGGCACTAAAATTATTGCTGAAGCTTGGGACGCAGCGGGCCTTTACCAAGTAGGTGAATTTGTTGGTGACCGCTGGAACGAATGGAATGGTAAATTCCGAGATGATGTACGTTCGTTCTTCCGTGGTGATTCAGGTGTTACTGGCAAATTTGCGTCGCGCTTATTGGGTAGCCCAGACATTTATTATAAAGAAAACCATTCGCCTCAGCGTTCTATTAATTTAGTGACTGCGCACGATGGTTTCACCTTAAACGATTTAGTCAGCTACAACGATAAGCACAACCTAGAAAATGGTGAAAACAACCGTGATGGTGATAACCACAACATTAGTTATAACCACGGTGTAGAGGGGCCAACCCTAAACCCAAAAATCAACGATCTGCGTGAACAGCAAATGAAGAACTTCTTCGCTACTTTGTTGCTCTCTTTAGGTACGCCAATGATTACCATGGGCGATGAAGTAAAACGCACTCAAAACGGTAATAACAATGCTTACTGCCAAGATAACGAGTTATCCTGGTTTGACTGGACATTAGTGGACAAAAACCAAAACTTACTGCGCTTTGTTCAAGAGATGATTAAGTTACGTCGTTATGACGATGTGCTTGAAGAGAAGATCCACTTGAGCCTGTCGGATGTGATTCATGATGCCAATATCGAATGGCATGGTGTGCATCAAGGTCAGCCCGATTGGTCTGAACATAGTCACTCTATTGCGGTTACTTTATTAGACCCTTACTCAAAAGACCGCTTATACATGGTGTTTAACTCCTACTGGGAAGAGTTAGAGTTTGAAGTGCCATGCATTGAAGGACATTGGTTTAAGCTTGTTAATACCGCAGCCAAACCGCCAGAAGATGTTTATGACTTTAAAACCGCGCCCATGTTAGAAACAGGCTCGGTTAAAGTGGCTGCACGTTCGGTAATGGTATTTGTGGCTAACCCACAAATTGAAAAACGTAGTGAGAGAGTTTAACTCGCTGCCTTACTAGTTTGTGCAGGGCAATAAAACTTTGCCCATGAAGAATGGGTAGTGTGTGAATAGCTAAACACGCTACCCAACATTAATACCAATAATAGTACTCTTACACCCATCGAAAAAAACGCCATTGTGTTGCCCTCTTTGCCTCCATCCGTGTGACTTGTTGCCATTATGATTTGCTAGTTTGAGGCTAGTATCTAACGAAAGTTTCATTATTTTAATAAGTTATGGACTTTTGTTTGATAAAAGTGAGCTAGGTTGGGTTTTTATGCTGAATTCAGAAAACTTGTTGTGTTCGTAATTAGTCAATTTAACCCGAAACACTAGAGCATACTCTTAGTTAATTGATCTTGTGGCTATTACAACAACTAAGTGAGCCTGTGTTGAATTCAGATAAACTTATCAAAAACATTCGCCGACGAACTTTGGTCATTCGTAGCATGATTGCGTCAATTTTGTTGATGCTCTTTGTAGGCGTAGCCGTAGAGGCCGACCCATTGCAATCTGTTGGTAGTCCGGTATCTAGTCGCGCTAATCTTTAGTTAAAACAAACCTAATTGCGCAGAGGTTATTTGCTCAAAATCCAAATCAATGAAGGGCAAAATAGCATCGGCAATCGGCTGTAGTTGTTTGTCTAAATAATGCTGATAGTCGATTTGGCTAACTCGGTTAGTTAGCGGCTCAGGCCCATTTATGGTCATCCAATAGGCAATGCTGCCTTTATTTTGATATTGCAGTGGTTTACCTAGGGCTTGGTTATGTTCGTCGGCGAGCCGCGCTGCTCGCACCTGTGGTGGCACATTCTTCACGTACTCGGCTAACTTGCGGCGTAAACGCTTACGGTAAATAACTTGCTGGTCGTACTCACCGGCCATTAGCTTATCGACGGTATCTAGAACAAACTGGCGTGGGTCTTGGTCAGAAAATACTCGCTCGAGCAAACCGGTTTGAAATATCTTCGCCATCTCTGTCCAATCGGAACGTACCGTTTCTAAACCTTTTATGACTAACTGCTTATCGTTGGTTAAACCTGCATAACGCTTTTTACTGCCGGTTTCTGAGCCGCGAATGGTTGGCATTAAAAAGCGAGAAAAATGAGTCTCAAACTCAATTTCTAGGTGACTATCTAACTGCATTTCTGAGGCTAGCTTGTGCTGCCAATATTGATTTATACCTTGCGCCAGTTGTTGGCCTATTTGTTTGGCTTGCTCTGCGTTCAAAACTTGATTTAGCCACACAAAGGTGGAGTCAGTGTCACCATAAATCACTTCATGGCCTTGCTCACTGATCCACTCTGCTGTTTCTTGCATTAGCTGGTGGCCGCGCATAGTGATTGAGCTGGCTAAGCGGGGATCGTGAAAGCGACAACCAGTAGAGCCTAGCACTCCATAAAAGCTATTCATTAAAATTTTGATTGCCTGCGAGCGAGCGCTGTCATGGTCGGCCTTGGCTTGATCGCGTTGCAACCAAAGCTGATTAATGATCTCTGGTAAAAAATGTTTATCGCGGCTAAATACTCCACCTCTAAAGCCTTCAATGGCATTGTCGGGGCTCGCTAGCCCTTCAATTAAGCCCAGCGGGTCAATTTTAAAGGTACGAATGATAGAGGGATACAGGCTCTTAAAATCGAGTACCAGCACATTGTTATACAAGCCTGGCTTAGAGCTCATCACATAACCGCCGGGGCTATCGGCGATAAAGTCTCGTGTAAGGTTTGGCGCTACATAGCCAGCTCGGTGCAATTTAGGCAAATAAACATTGGTAAAGGCAGCCACCGAGCCACCACTTCTATCCAGCATTAAGCCAGTAAGTTGGCTGCGCAAACATAGGTATTCAAGGATTTGCGTATGCTGGAAGATGTCTAACACTAACTTACAGTCTTCGAGGTTGTAGGCGGCAAGCTGGGGCTTGTTGTGAGCAAAGTTGTGGTTAATCTCAGCCATACGATCATGCACTTCGTCTACCAACTTTCCGCGCTTAAGCAGTTGCTGGGCAACGTTTTCCAAGCTAAAACTATCGAAGTGATAAGTGGCTGATTTTAGTGCGTCTATGCCGTCCACTACTACACGCCCAGGAATGCTAATAAAACCTGTTTGCTCGTTATCGCTTCGCTCGCGCCAACGCGCCACGCCTTGTTGGCGGCCTAAGGCCAGTTTTATCCCATGCAAAGCGGCGCGTTTAACCAGCAATCTAAAATCAAAATTGATGACATTCCAACCAATTATGATGTCCGGGTCGACTTTTTCTATTACTAGCTCAAGCTGTTTTAGTAAGGCATATTCATTGGCCAGCCAGGTTATTGGCGTATCAGCGGCTTGTTCACTGCCAATCATAAGCACTTGCTGAAAGTGCTCACCGTATAATCCAATCGAGTAAAGTTGGCCTTTTTCACTGCACTCTATGTCTAGCGATAGCACCGAAAGCTTAGGTGTATATTGGGCCGTTTTTATTTTGGCTTGTTGCCAAGCGGGGTAACGTGGATTACTACCTTGGCTGCCCGCAAAAGCCATGCTGCCATAACAAAAACGTTCGGTAAGAAAGCGCTCATGTAACTTTATGTCGTGTTCAAAGCAGCTTAATCCGGCTTGCTGTAAGTTTTGTGCGGCGCGGTAATGCGCATCGATACTGGCAAAGTACAAGGCAGTAATCGGCTGGTGCTGGAAGGTGTTTAACGCTACGCCTTGGTGCTTAAGCAAGTGCTCGCCAACAATTTCAAGCACGGCATCTAGTTCACTACTTAACACAAAAAATACCGGCAGCTGGTCACTAACCTCTAAACACACCGGGCCTTGGTCACTGGCTAACCAAAGCTGAATACAAGCCCGACCTTGACGATCGTAACTATTGGCGGTGAGTAAAAAACCTTGTCCTTGCCGCTGCTGGCTTGGCACTGTAAGCCCTCGGTACTGCATTATGCTTGGCAACTTAGCACAAAGCCCTACCCTATCGCTAATTAAGCGGCGTAATTTGGGGAGCGCCCATGCTTACTAGCGGTGAGGTATCTATCAATGGCAACTTTACCTAAGTTTATTGGGAAAAATCATTCTTTGTGAGCGGGTAAGTGCGGTAAAGCTAGCTTGTTCTCTGATTAATCACACCAATATAGTTAGAGTTGTAATTATTTTAATTCTAATTATATATCCCGAAGTACAGCATGCCTAATGCAGGTTTATTGGTTATTTAGGGTGGTTTTCATATGTTTTGCTTGAATGTTAAACTGTTTTTCGTCATTATAATGCTTAGTGTTGGAATTATATTATTTAGAGTTGAAAGCTTTTTATGGAAAGCTTGAACTTTATTGTCACTGTTTCTCATTACTTTTATTGTTGGTTAACTAAGCAAGGAGAGCTAAGAGCATTGCTCTTATTCGTATAAAGTTTGCAAAATCATGTAGCTGTAAATATCTACCCCGAAAGATTCGCGCAAAATATTCGCTTTTTGAAACAGGCTGTCTCTCCAACCAAACTCTGTGTGGTGATGAAGTCAGACGCTTATGGCCACGGTTTAGCTGAGTTAGCTCCAGTTGCCGCTGAAGCCGGCGCAGATGCCATAGGTATTTGCAGTAATGATGAAGCACGCACCGTTCGCCAGTTACTCCCCAACATTCCACTAATTAGATTACGCAGCGCCCTTAAGCAAGAGTACGATGAATCCGCCAGCTTACTAAACCTTGAAGAACAGGTGGGTTCCCTAGAAGTGGCTGAGTATTTACATCAGCTTGGGTTACGCAGGCAGCGACCTATTCCCGTACATATAAAAATAGATACGGGTATGGGCAGAAGCGGCTTTTTTGTTGAACAGCTAGAGGCGATAAAACAGGTATGCCAATTAGCTGGGCTACAAGTAGTGGGGTTAATGACCCACTTTGCCAGTGCCGATGATCAAGACTTAGCGCAAACCGAAGCCCAGCTTGCTCAATTTACCCAGTTAAAGCAGCAGCTAAGCCAATATTTGCCTGCTGATGTTTTATGCCACTCACACAACAGTGCTGCCAGCATAAGATTAAAGGATCAGCGTGCTGATTTAGTGCGCATTGGGGCCGCCTGTTACGGCGCGCAAACCAGTCAATGTTTTGAGCAACCCGCCGAGCTGCAAACCGTAATGGATATGCATACCAGTGTTATGGAAGTAAGAGATGTTCCTGCAGGCACATCTATTGGTTACGGCAGTAAATTTACCACTCGCTTTAATAGTCGTATTGCCAGTATTCCGGTGGGTTTTGGCGAAGGTTATCCGCGAGCGTTATTTAATAAAGGCCAAGTATTGATAAATGGCCAACGTTGTCCGGTGATTGGCCGAGTATCTCTAAACATTACCACCATAGATATCACTCAGCTTAAACAGCCTGTTGCCTGGGGCGATGACGTGGTGCTACTGGGTCAGCAAGGCGACGAGAGCATCAGCCTCGAAGAATTGGCTGGTGAGTTTGATAGCGTACATACCGAAATAAATCTAATGGCAGGTTTAATGAATCAGCGTAGTTATCTAGAGTAGAAATTGATAGCTGCAAATAAAAGAGCTGACCTAGGCCAGCTCTTTGCGTTTAAAACGGAAGCTTAAGCTTTAGACTTAGCTCCACGCTTTAAAGGTATTAATTAAACCATTGGTTGAGCTGTCGTGGCTGCTTACTTCGCTGCCGTCTTTTAACTCTGGCAAAATTTGGTTAGCTAGCTGTTTACCTAGTTCTACGCCCCATTGGTCGAAGCTGAAGATGTTCCAGATAATGCCTTGTACAAAGATTTTGTGTTCGTACATAGCAACCATGGCACCCAATGAACTTGGAGTGATTTTCTTAACCAAGATAGAGTTGGTAGGTTTGTTACCGGTGAACACTTTAAATGGCGCTAGTTCTGCTACTTCTTCTGCTGATTTACCCGCTGCTACTAATTCTGCTTCTACGGTTTCGCGTGACTTACCAAAAGCTAAGGCTTCGGTTTGGGCAAAGAAGTTAGACATTAACTTAGCGTGGTGATCCGATAATGGATTGTGGCTAGTTGCAGGTGCAATAAAGTCACATGGGATCAGCTTAGTGCCTTGGTGAATAAGTTGGTAGAAGGCGTGTTGGCCGTTGGTACCAGGTTCGCCCCAAATAATTGGGCCAGTTTGGTAATCAACTGGATTGCCGTTACGGTCTACATTTTTACCGTTAGACTCCATGTCACCTTGCTGGAAGTAAGCAGCAAAGCGGTGCATGTATTGGTCGTAAGGTAAAATAGATACGCTTTCTGCACCAAAGAAGTTGTTGTACCAAATGCCAAGCAAACCAAGAATAACCGGTAGGTTTTGCTCTAACTCTGCGCTAGCAAAGTGTTGGTCCATGGCGTGTGCGCCGTCTAGCAGTTCAATAAAGTTGTCGTAGCCAACCGTAAGGGCAATCGACAAACCAATGGCTGACCAAGAAGAGTAACGACCGCCTACCCAATCCCAAAACTCAAACATATTGTCGGTATCAATACCAAACTCAGCAACAGATTTAGCGTTAGTCGACAGTGCTGCGAAGTGTTTAGCTACATGAGCTTGGTCGCCAGCTGCTGCTAGGAACCAATCGCGCGCGCTGTGGGCGTTGGTCATGGTTTCTTGAGTAGTGAAGGTTTTAGACGCCACTAAGAACAAGGTAGTTTCTGGGTCTACTTGTTTTAGGGTTTCGGCAATGTGAGTGCCGTCTACGTTAGATACGAAGTAGGTGTTAATGTGCTCTACTTTGTATGCGCCTAAGGCTTCAGTAATCATTACTGGGCCTAGGTCTGAACCACCAATACCAATGTTTACAATGCTTTCAATGGCTTTACCGGTGTAACCTTTCCATTCGCCAGAATGTACTTTTTCACAGAAGCCTTTCATTTTCTCTAGTACTGCATTAACTGCAGGCATTACGTCTTCGCCGTCTACCATTACTGGGGTATTGCTGCGATTGCGTAGCGCGGTGTGAAGTACCGAGCGACCTTCTGTTTGGTTGATTTTCTCACCAGAGAACATGGCTTTAATTGCGCTATCTAGCTTGGTTTCTTTAGCTAGGGCAACTAATTGCTGCATGGTTTCTTCGGTGATTAGGTTTTTAGAGTAATCCAGTAAGATTTGCTCGTTAAACTCTACCGAGAAGCGGTTGAAACGGTCTGCGTCAGCGGCGAATAGCTCGCTAAGTTTAACCTCTTTTTGTGCTTCAAAATGCGCTTGTAACGCTTTCCAAGCCTGTGTAGTTGTTGGATTGATATTGTCCAGCATTGACCTTGTTCCTTAGATGCTTTACCTAGTTGACCGAGTTGCAAGTTTATTGACCAGCACTTGCGGGTAGCACTTTACCCTTTCTAGGAAAAAGGACGCAAGCAATCAGATCAATATTGTTTAAAAGCTTGCAGCTTATTTTAGTTAAGTTTGATGAATTTGTAGTGAAACTGCGCGCGAGTTTGCGATTTATCCATCTTTTATCAAAGTGTTTTTCTGTTCTCGCCATTCCACTTGTTGCTACAATGCCCACAAATTACTCGCCTCTCACCAGCAAGGGATCTGTTTTTGCGCAACGTGCAGTTACAAGTAAACACCGAAAACGCCCGTTATTTGCTAAGTAATGGCCGCTTGGTGGCATTAATGACCGCTGCGTATAGCCTTATTTGGTGGTGTTTGTTTGCGCCTAGCCTTTCTTCAAGCCTGCATTTGCTGTGGCTGTTTTGCATGTTGGCTTTATCGGCCGTGTTTTACTTTTTTGCGCGTATTCAAAGCGAAGTGATTGACGATTTTGTCCCGGCGCCGCAACTTACGCGTTACTTTAGTTTGGCTACCAGTTCTGGAGTGCTTTGGGCGGTAGGTATTCTGCTATTTATGCCGGTTTTACCTGCTTCCGAGCGTTTGTTGTTGGTAATGCTGGTGGGGGCTTTATTGTCCTTAGTCGTGGTACCCAATTTATTAAGCATTCGTAGTTTTAACGGTTTTAGCATTCCGCTGTTGTTGGCCTTGTTGGTCTCGGTAATAGGCGCTAGTCGAACCGAATGGGTGGCTTGTTTGGTATTGTTACTTAGCTGGGGTGTACTCAACATAGTGTTGCGCCGGGCAGAACATTTGGTGAAAGCGAGCTTCTCCGAAGGTGCGCTTAATAAAGTGAAGGCTTTAGAGCTGGCAGACAGCCACGCCCTTATGCGCCACCAAAGTGAGCGCGATGCACTTACCGGCCTGTATAATAGGGCTATATTTGAGCAAACGCTGGCCTTACATTGGCGTTTAAGTAGCAGGGCGAATACTTCTTTAAGTTTATTGCTGATCGATGTTGATTTCTTCAAGCCTTATAACGATCATTACGGTCACGTTGCTGGCGATCAATGTTTAAGCAAAGTTGCTAGTTTGTTTACCCAAGCACTGCAACGTGAAGACGACATTGTTGCCCGTTATGGCGGTGAAGAGTTTGTAATGGTATTGCCCAACACCGATACCAAAGGCGCATTGCAAGTTGCTGCAAGAGTTAGAACACTAATGGCCGAGGCTAAATTGCGTCATGAGTATTCGACCGCAGCCAGTTATGTGACCGTGAGCATTGGTATTTCTTGTTTAATTCCAGTGGCTCAGCAAAGCACCAAAGAGATCGTAGATAAAGCCGATAAGGCACTATATAGAGCCAAGCAGTTAGGTAGAAACCAAGCTGTAGTGGCCGCCCGTGGAGAAGTATAATGAGTATGCAGTTGCATCGTATTGAAGAATTAATCGATTTACTCACACCGGTTTGGAAACAACAACCGGAGCTTAACTTAGTAGAAATTATCACTCAAATAGCCGACCAAGCTGGGAACAATAAACCCTTGAGTGAACTGACCGATGACGTGCTTATTTACCAACTTAAAATGCTTACAATTGGTAAAGACGAGATGATTCCTGGCATCGCAAAAGATTGCGAGGATGATTTTAAAACCGCCTTATTAAAAGCACGTGGCGTAAAAGTTTAATTTCTTAAGTGGCAATTGCGTCTGCAATTGCCGTTTTTGCTTAAGCAAAGGCATTAGTCACATCAGTGCCTCCTCTCATAAGGATTGAGTGATGAGTGAACGTATTCCTGTTAAAGACGTTAGCCCCAAACCTCGCGCGGCTAAAAAACGTGCTCCGGTAGATCGTTACAACCCCCAAGAACAAATTTATGTGCGTGAGCAAAAAGGTGTATTTCAACGCTTGCGTAAGTACATGGGCTGGTTTTTTATCGCGGCTTTTGTGATTGTGCCGTTTATTCCTTACGGCGATCGCCAAGCAATTTTGCTAGATATGGGGGCGCGTCAGTATCACTTTTTTAGCTTAACCCTGTGGCCGCAAGATTTATTATTATTGGCTTGGTTCTTCATTATTGCCGCCTTTGCTTTGTTTTTTATTACCACCTTTTTAGGCCGCGTTTGGTGTGGTTATTTGTGTCCGCAAACGGTGTGGACCTTTATCTTTATCTGGTTTGAAGAAAAGATTGAAGGCAGCGCCAATAAGCGTAAAAAGCTAGATAAATCGCCCTGGAGCTTTAACAAAATTTGGCGAAAAACAGCCAAACACACTGCATGGATTGCGGTGTCGGTATTTACCGCTTTGTCGTTTGCCGCTTATTTTGTGCCCGTTAAGCAGCTGTGGTGGGACTTCTTTACGCTAAATGCCAGCGGTGCGGTTAACTTCTCGGTGATTTTCTTTACCGTAGCAACTTATGCCAACGCAGGTTGGATGCGCACCATTGTATGTACTCACATGTGCCCCTATGCGCGTTTTCAGTCGGCCATGTTTGATAAAGATACCTTTATTGTTGGCTACGATACCGAGCGTGGCGAAAGCCGTGGCCCACGTAAACGTAATTCAGACCATAAAGCCTTAGGTTTGGGTGATTGTGTAGATTGTGATTTATGTGTGCAGGTGTGCCCTGCAGGCATTGATATTCGCGAAGGTTTGCAATACGAGTGTATTAACTGTGGTGCTTGTATTGATGCCTGTGACCAAACCATGGAGCGCATGAACTACCCGAAAGGTTTGATTCGCTACACCACCGAGCATAACTTGGCGGGGCAAAAAACCGATGTACTGCGGCCTAAGCTGATCGGTTATGGAGTGGTGTTAAGCGCCATGCTGGTCGCTTTTGTATTCACCTTGCTTAACGTGAAGCCGATGCAGTTAGATGTGCTGCGTGATCGATCTTCTTTGTACAACGAAACTTCTGAAGGTTTGGTAGAAAATACCTACACCTTAAAGGTGATTAACAAATCCTCTGAAGCGCGTCAGTTCCACTTAAGTGTGCGTGGTTTGGAAGAAGTAGAATGGATAGGCCAGCAAATTGTCACAGTAAAAGGTGGCGAAGTGTTTAGTTTGCCTATTTCACTGGCGAGTGACCCTTACTTGTTGCCTCGTTCGATCACCGATATTGAGTTTGTACTAGAAAGTGGCGATGACCAGTTTATCCAAGCTAGTCGCTTTATTAGTGGCGGTTAACAGGGTGTTGGAGAATAGAGCTTGAAATTGGTACTGGTGTGTTTTACGTTGCTGTTAGTGCTGCCTTATTTGCTGGCAGCACTTGGTTCGGCAGCGCGAAAGCGCCAGTTAGGCACTATAGATAACCAAGATCCCCGCCAACAATCCCAATTGTTAAACAGTGTTGGTCAACGCATCTATGCTTCTCAACAAAATGCTTGGGAAGCCTTAGCTTTGTTTGCGGGCAGTTTGCTAATAGCCCATCTTGCAGGGCTTGATTTTAGCCGTATTCAATATGCCGCTTTGTTATTTACCGCTACTCGCTTGTTGCACCCTTGGGTATACGTATTTGGCTTTGCTACCTTGCGTTCGTTGCTAATGCTGGTGGCTTGGTTAAGCTGTATTTATATTGTGGTTCAAGCCTTTCATCAGCTACCTGCTTAGCGCTGGCTAGGGAACTTGTTTTACTGCTACACTGCGCCGATAACCTCTAGTAAAACTGCCGAGCCATGAGCGCCTTTCTATTTGCCGATTTACATCCCGACACTATTCTTGATGCTATTGAATCTCAAGGTATTTTCCCTAGTAGTGGTTTGTTGGCTTTAAACTCTTACGAGAACCGGGTTTATCAATTTCAAGCCGAAGATGGGCTGCGTTATGTGGTGAAGTTTTATCGGCCAGAGCGTTGGAGCCAAGCACAGATTCTCGAAGAACATCAATTTAGTTTATCGATGGCAGAAGTAGATGTGCCGATTGTGGCACCGCTAGTGCGAGATGGTCGCAGCTTGTTTGATTATCAAGGTTGGTTGTTTACCATTTTCCCTAGTGTTGGTGGGCGCGGTTTTGAGGTAGATAACCTCGACCAAATCGAGCGTGTTGGCCAATACCTAGGGCGCATGCACCAGAAAGTGGGCAGCAAACTGTTTGAGCACCGTTTATCGATTAATACCGAAGAGATGCTGGATCAGCCGTTGGAGTTATTACGTGATTGGCTACCCGAGGGCTTGGCGCTGCCATTTTTTACTGTGGCAGAACAGGTAGCCGAGGCGGCAAAGGCGGCCTATAAACCTAAAACCATTATTCGTTTACACGGTGATTGCCACCCTAGCAACATATTGTGGCGTGATGGTCCGATGCTAGTGGACTTAGATGACGCGCGTAATGGCCCTGCTGTGCAAGATCTATGGATGATGCTGGCTGGAGATGACAATGAGCGCCGCCTGCAATTAGAAGTTCTATTAGAAGGCTATGAGGCCTTTTGTGAATTTGATAGCAGTGAGTTGGCCTTAATCGAGCCGCTGCGTGCTATGCGAATGATTCACTACATGGGCTGGTTAGCAAGGCGCTGGCAAGATGCAGCCTTTCAACGCGCCTTTCCTTGGTTTAATTCGCAACGTTATTGGGAAGACCAAATACTCGCGCTTAAAGAGCAGCTTTCGGCTCTGCAGCATGCGCCATTATCATTAACTCCCGGTTACTGAGGACAGTTATGAGTGTAGAAATTGAACGCAAGTTTTTGGTTAACAGCGATGCATTTGTTAAGCAAGCTAGCGAACAAGCCCGGATTGTACAGGCTTACTTAAACAGTGATAAACAACGCACGGTACGAGTGCGTGTTCGCGGTGAGCAGGGTTTTCTTACCATTAAAGGTAAAAGTAATCAGTCGGGTTTAAGCCGCTATGAATGGGAGAAAGAAATTCCCCTGAGTGAAGCCGAACAGCTATTAGCGCTGTGTGAGCCTGGCGCCATTGATAAAGTTCGCTACTTAGTGCCTGTTGCACAACATGTATTTGAAGTGGATGTATTTGCTGGAGATAACCTCGGCTTAATTGTTGCCGAAGTAGAGCTGAGCAGCGAGCAAGAAAGCTTTGCAAAGCCCGACTGGCTGGGGCAAGAGGTCACAGGGCAAGCTAAATACTATAACTCTCAACTTAGCTTAAATCCTTTCAAAAACTGGTGATAAACAGAGTGTTTGTTCACATTACTTCGGCTTATTTTCGATTTGTACTGGCATCCTGCGCCTAGCCGTATAGGATTGATATAAAAGGTGAATAACTTGTAACGAGGTTGTGAATGACAAACTTTGTCACCCCCGTTGATGCATTAATGCATTGGCAAAAGCAGGATCCGCAGCGCGTTTACCTACGTCAGCCTATTGATGGCGTATATCATGAGAAAACTTGGGCAGTAGTAGCGCGCGAAGCCGGCCAAATTGCTCAAGGCTTGTTGTCTCAAGGCCTAGAGCCCGGCGACAAAGTGGCCATTTTAGCCAAAAATAGTGCCGAATGGTTTATTGCCGATTTGGCAATCATGATGGCTGGCTGTGTAAGCATTCCTATTTATTCCACCGCGAGTGTGGATACCATCTCTTTTGTACTTCAACATAGCGAAGCTAAGCTGTTGTTTGTGGGTAAGTTAGACGAATGGGGCAAGCAAGCCTCGGCTGTACCTATCGGCCTAAAAACCGTTGCGATGCCCTATCCCACCATGCCTTGCCACATTCAATGGAGTGATTGGTTGAAGGAAATGCCGGTGATTGAGAAAAATCATCTGTGGGATGCAAAAGACATCATGACGATTATCTATACCTCGGGCAGTACCGGTGACCCTAAAGGCGCCGAGATTAGCTTTGAGGCTTATCGTTATGCCTGTGAACAGCTCATTGATGTGTTGCAAGCTGGTAGTGAAGATCGGGTTATGTCGTACTTACCCTTGGCGCATATTACTGAGCGAGTTTACATTCAAGGTACCAGCATTTTTAGCGGTCAATTTAGTGTGTCGTTTGTTGAATCCTTAGATACCTTCCCAGATAACTTGCGTAGCGTACAACCTACTTTGTTTATTTCGGTGCCTCGTTTGTGGGCGCGCTTCCAACAAGGTGTATTTGAAAAACTGCCACCGAAAAAACTCAAGTTATTGTTATCTATTCCGCTGGTTTCTAGTTTAATTAAGCTCAAAATTAAAAAGGCTCTGGGTTTAAATAAGGCGCGAATTTTAGGTTGTGGCAGTGCTCCGGTAGCACCTTCATTATTGCATTGGTATCAAAGCATTGGCTTAAATATTTCTGAAGCTTGGGGCATGACCGAGAACCTAGCTTACGGCACCTTAAATGTACCTTTTCGAAGCGACAAAATTGGCACCATCGGAAAAGCGGGTCCTGGCGTAGAAATAAAAATCTCTGAGCAAGGAGAGATTCTTGCTAAGGGCGAAGGCATGATGCAGGGCTACTACAAACATGCTGATCTCACTGAGGAGTCCATCGTTGATGGCTGGTTGCATACAGGAGATAAGGGTGAAATAGATAATGATGGCTACGTTAAAATTATTGGCCGTTTAAAAGAAAGTTTTAAAACGGCGAAAGGAAAATATGTAGCCCCCGTTCCTATTGAACAGAGCTTGGCTGAAAATTCGATGGTTGAGCAGGTATGTGTGGTGGGCAGCGCCCTCACGCAGCCTTGTGCTTTGGTGGTGTTAGCGGCTGAAATGAAACAGCATTCGCAAGCCCAAATTGAAGCCAGCTTAAATCGCACCCTTAAAAGGGTGAATGAGCAATTAGAAAGTCATGCCAAGTTGTCGCATGTGGTGGTGGTAAATGAGGATTGGAACGTAGATAACGCCCTGCTTACCCCTACTTTAAAAATTAGACGTAACCAAATTGAACAACATTATTCGGTATTAATACATCAAGATGTAGATACCACTGTAATGTTTGAAATGGGATCTTGGTAAACGTAAATTTGTGTCAACAACATAGTCAACGATTGACCGAGCTGGTGCTAATCATTATGCTCGGTTTTTTATAAAGTTCACTGGAAGGAAATACCGAGTGATGAAAAAACTACTGATTGGTTTAATGGCAATGCTTACTTTGCCAATGGCAATAGCGGCTGACTTTAAAGAAGGCACGCATTACGATGTGATTAAGCAAACTGCTACCGCTAAACCAGAAGTTATCGAGTTTTTCTCGTACTACTGCCCACACTGTTTTAAGTTTGAACCAGTAGCAGAGAGTATTAAAAAATCCTTACCAGAAGGCGTAGCGTTCAAAAAGAACCACGTAAGCTTTATTGGCGGCCAAATGGGTGAAGAAATGGTTCGCGCTTTCGCTGCAGCCGAAATGCTAGAAGTAGAGCCTGCAATTAGCAACGCTATCTTTGATTCTATCCATAACAAACGCCAAAACTTCACCAGCCGTGATGATCTTCGCAGCATCTTTGTTGCAAACGGTGTTGATGGTAAGAAATTTGATAGCGCAGCCAGCAGCTTTGTTGTGAATGGCATGGTTTCGCAAATGGAAAAGAACACCATGAACTATAAAATTCGCGGTGTGCCGGCCTTAGTGGTTAATGGTAAGTACCAAGTTAACACTGGTTCGGTAAAATCAATTGAAGAGCTAAATGAGTTAGTTAGCTACTTGGTTAACTTAAAGGGCTAGTCTCTTATATTGATAAAAAAGCAGCCAATTGGCTGCTTTTTTTGTTTTTATAAACCCAAATCTACTTGATATTGTTGTTCGTAGGACGCCAATATCTTGCTTATTTTTCCGCTTTTTTGTAGTTGATTAAGGCTGGTTTGCAGTTTTTGTAAAGCGCCAGCATCGCTGTCTTTGTTACACGCGATGGCGCGTAGCGAACTGTAAAAATCAAACCCTTGTTTTTGAATACCTAAAGAATAATGGTAATGCACATAGGCAGAGGACAATATATCGCTAGCCCAAGCTTGGGTGCGCTGGCGTTGTAGCTTTTTAGCGCTGTTAAGGTTGGTTTTAGCCAAATCAACTTCAACCCCCAGGCTTTCTAAATACTCGCCAATCCCACTACCTAAATAACTACCAATTTTTAGCTGTTGTAGATCTGCAACGCTGCTTAAGGGTGTAATGCGTTGTTGCGGTTGGTAGATCGCATAACGGCTAATATACATGGGGCTTATCCAGTTAAATGAGCTCTCTCTTGCTTGGCTGCGCTCTATTGCAAAAACGCAGTTATTGGGCGACTCGAGCGCCATCAAATAAGCGCGTTTTAATGGTAGTAAGCGGATATTTATGTCTAACTTGCTGTGTTTTTTTAGCAATTCATAAACTTCTATATTAACCCCTGCTAGCCCTCTTTGGTTTTGGATGACATAAGGCGGGTCTAAATAGGTATTAAACACCAGCTCAACACCTTGCGCTGGCAAGCTTAAGGCTAGGCTGGCACTTAAGCAGCTGGCTTTTAAGGTTGCCATTGTTTAATTAACTCTGAGTAGTTTAAGGTTTTACCCGGCGGTTTTTCGTTTTCCAGCTTGGGTTTGGGAGAGCCGGGATGAGCCAGCCATAATGAGGCTTGTTGCGCTGAGATGAGTTTAGGGCTGCACGGGCCAGGGTTGTCTTTACCAATTTTAGCTAGTGCTAAATCCATGCTTTGTGCCAATTCTTTCATTATCTGGGGAACTGCTTCTCCATGGTCGCTAGCGCGGCCAATGTATTGCCACCACAGCGAAGATAAAGCTGGATAATTGGGCACATTTAGCCCGGTGGGCGTCCATTCGTTACGCGCATTGCTTTGGTAAAATTCTACCAAGCCGCCTAACTCTGCTGAGCGCTCACTAAATGGTTTAGACATCACATCGCTTTGGCGAATAGGGGTTAAACCCACCATGGTTTTACGCAGAGAAACCGTTTTGGCGACATTAAATTGAGCGTATAACCATGCGGCTTGTTGGCGCTTTAAAGGGGTTGATTTAACCAGTGTCCAAGCCCCCACATCTTGGTAGCCCGACTTCATGCCGGGTTGCCAGTAAGCACCACGTGGTGAAGGGGCTACTCGCCATAAGGGTAAGCCATCTTTATCGGTAACGGCTAAGTCTGGTTGGCTTAAATCTGCAGTAAAGGCGGTATACCAAAAAATTTGTTGCGCTATGTGGCCTTTGGCTATTTCGGCCCCAGCTTGGCTAAAGGTCATCTTTTGTGCTTCTGGAGGGGCATAACGTTTTAACCAGTCTACATACTTTTGAATGGCATAGATGGCAGCGGGAGAATCGAGGGCGCCGCCACGCCTCATGCTTGCGCCCACTGGGCGACAACCATGGCGACGTATGCCCCATTCATCCACAGGCACGCCGTTGGGCAAACCTACATCACCCATGCCTGCCATAGAAAGCCAAGCATCGGATATTCGCCAGCCTAGCGAAGGGTCACGTTTACCATAATCCATATGGCCATATACTTTTTGCCCATCTATTTCTTTTACGTGCTCGGTAAAAAATTCGGCGATGTCTTCATAGGCCGACCAGTTCACTGGCACAGCTAATGGGTAGCCATAAATGGTTTGAAATTGCTGCTGAAGCTCGGGGCGCTTAAACCAGTCTTGGCGGTACCAATAAAGGTTGGCGAATTGCTGGTCGGGGAGTTGCAATAAATCACCGTAAGGACCAGTAGTAAAGGCTAAGCCAATAAAATCATCGATATCTAGGCTGGGTAAGGTGACGTCTTTTCCTTGGTGTTGCATAAACTGGCTTAAGTTAACGATGTTGCGAGAACGAAAGTGACCACCAATTAAATCACTGTCACTGACATAGATATCGTAATAGTTAATGCCCAAGTCCATTTGGCTTTGTAGCTTTTTTACTACGTCGTCTTCACCGCTGATCTCATGGATAACTTTGATACCCGTGAGTTGGTAAAACAAGGGGGCAATAACGGTGGCTTCGTACCAGTGAGTATTAATGCGCTCTGAAATAGCGCGAATAGTAATGCCTTGATAGGGTTGAGCGGCTTGTTTAAACCAACGTAGCTCTTCGATTTGTTGCTGTTGGCTTAGGCTAGACGGCTGGAATTCTTCTAGCCAAGGGCTAAAATCCTCTGCCCAGCAGCTGCCTACTAGCCAATAAAGCATCCAAAGCGATCGCCGCAACACGTTTCTCCGTTGTTTTTACTCCTATAAAAATAGCAGTAAAATCAGGCTGTCAGGATCTTGCCTTGGATATTGTGAACAGGGTTAGTCTTTTAGTACGCTTTGTAGATATTGATCTTTAGTTTGCCAAGTATCATCGAGCCAAAGCTTAAAGTGGCGCTTAAATTGTTTATCTTGCAGGTAGTCGCCGCGTAACTCTTGGTTAATTGCTATGGTATCGATTTTCACCACTACCTTATCGAGCTTACCTGATAATAAGGCCTTAAAAGGCGGAAGTGTTTCGGTGGTGCCGGGATAGGCCAAGGTTACATCAATAATCTGGTCAAATTGTTCGCCCAAAGCCGATAAGGTGTAAGCAATACCCAGCGCTTTGGGTGGTAATAAGTGTTGATAGTTAGAGTGGGATTGTTGCTGCTTTTGGTGAGTAAAGCGGGTCCCTTCTACAAAATTGATGACTGTTGTTGGGTTGGTTTTAAACTTCTCACAAGAGCGTTTGGTTGATTCTAGATCTTTACCGCGCTTTTCTGGATGTTTGAGCAAGTATTGGCGCGAGTATCGGCGCATAAAGGGCATGTCTAAAGCCCAGCAAGCTAGACCAACAAAAGGCACATACAAAAGCTGTTGCTTGAGAAAAAACTTGGGCATGGGAATGCGAGAGCCAAACAACATGCACAGTAATACGATATCGGCCCAGCTTTGATGATTACAAATCATCAAGTACCAACTTTTTTTGCTGAGCTGGCTATTATCTTCGATCACAAACTCGGTGTTGTTTACTAAGCGAAATATGGCGCGATTCATTTCGCTCCAACACCACATTAAAAAGTTAGTTAGTTTACCCACCCAAGGATAAAGCCCTTTAGGTAACAACAGTTTAATGATGCCACACACAATGATTAAAGAGCCCACCATAGCGGTATTTATAATGGCTAAACTGGCAGAAAGAATCATTAACAAGGATGCTGGGAAAAAACGTAACATAGTGGTCGATATAGCTCTTTAAACAGCCAAGGGCTGGTAGTTATTGAGATTTAAATCAGCTTAAATTATGGTTGGCGCCATTCTAGCACTTTTTTTGATAAGCGAAACGCCGACCACTGTATAGTATCTGTCAGTTGGCTGCAGTTTAAGGCCGCAAGGGAGAATAAAATGAGCGAATTTAAGTTACATCCTCAACTAGAAAAGGATGGCATTTGGCTGGGTGATTTTGAGTTATCGCGGGTTCTGTTGATTAACGACAGCCAATTTCCTTGGTTAGCACTGGTGCCAATGCAAAATGATATTGGTGATATATATCAATTAGATAGTTGCCAACAAGCGCAGTTTTGGCGAGAATCTAAGCGCTTAAGTGAAGCGGTAATGGCCCTTTATAAAGGTGATAAACTAAACTTGGCGGCTATTGGTAATATGGTGCCGCAGCTGCATGTGCATCATATTGTGCGTTTTCACAACGATGCTTTGTGGCCACAGCCTATATGGGGCAAGCTTCCTGCCAAACCTTATAGTGAGCAACAAAAACAACAACAAATAGCTCAGTTACAACAGGCTTTACAGCCACATTTTCAAGTTGTTGCTGAGTATTAAAACGGTAATTTAGTCGCAAATTTACAGTAGGAAAAACTATGGACGGTTTTTGGAAGTGGTTATTTATCATCGTGATGGTGATGGTGACCGTAAGGTGTGAAACCAACAGTTCACTCTATGAAGCAGAAGAAAACGGCATTCGTTTTGAAGCGCCGCGCTTTTTGGTTACCCCAATCATTTGGGTGGATAAGCAAGTGGGTGAGCCGCTTGAGTGGGGCTTCAACTCACCCTTTGCCGATGATTATGAGTTTAAGTTTGCTAAAGCCAGAAAGGAAGAACCCGTTCTGGCTGAGTAGCTAACTTAGTTAAAGCGGAGGTTTTTGAGGTGAATACTCAAGGCCTCTGCTACGCCAGATAAGTGGCTATGTACTTGTTTACCTTGCTCCGCTGCACCGGCGTTAGCTTCGCTGCCATCACGTAGTGTGAGCACATTTTGGTTAATTTCGTCACTCGCTAAACGCTGCTGCTCGGTGGCCACTGCGGTTTGTTGGTTACGCTGCTCTAAATTGCCCACCATATTTTCAATTTTTTCAATTTGTAGAATATTTTGTTGAGCTTGCTCAGCCTGCTGCGCCAAACCTTCAGTAGTGGTAACAATTTCGGTTTCTACAGTGAGCGATACTTGCTGTAGTTGCGCAATGGTTTGCATGATCTCTTCAGTAGATTGTTGAGTTCGTGAAGCTAAGTTACGCACTTCGTCTGCGACCACCGCAAAACCTCGGCCTTGCTCACCGGCTCGGGCGGCCTCAATGGCTGCGTTTAAGGCCAATAAGTTGGTCTGTTCAGAAATTGCGTTAATCACATCAATCACCGAGCCAATGTTTTGGCTACAATCTCGTAGTTCTGCAACCGCAGGTTTAGCCGAGGCCATTTGCTCCGACAGTGCGCTTAAGCTTTTAACTGTGTTTAGCTGTTGCTTTAAGCTAGCGCCTGCTAGCTCCAAGGCTTGCTTAGAGGCTTCGGCCGTCTCAGCACTGTTGTTGGCTACTTCTTCTACCGTGCAGTTCATTTCGGTCATCGCTGAGGCTATTTGGTCTATTTCTGAGAACTGTCTTTGGGTATTACTGTGAGTAGTAAGGGTGGCCGATGCCAGATCTTTGTTAGCATCTAATAGGCTATCACTTGAGTGTTTTACATCTTGCAGTAAACCTTGTGTTTGCAGACGTAGGCTTTCAAGCTGCTGGCCAATATTAGAAAACTCATTGCGCCCACTCACCTTAATAGCTTGTTGGTAGTTACCTTTGGCTAGGCCTTTAATGGCGCTATCTAACTCTTGCATTTGACTGGCCAAGCTGCGGCTAACTAGCCACGCGATTAAGCCAAATAAGCCGAAGGCGAATGCCAAACGCACCAATGTGTAGAAATAGATGCTATTAAGTTGGCTGTCTATTTGGTCGATGTAAACGCCAGTTCCAATGATCCAATTCCAGCCTTCCACCTTTTTTACGTAAGACAGTTTGGCATGCATGACTTGGGTTTGAGGGTGCAAAAAGTGATATTGCACAGCGCCTTCGCCCTGCTGATTTACGGTATCGCGCATTGCTTGCCAGTGGGCTAAGCCTTTTGCGTCACGCACCTGGATCATGTCTTTACCAATGCTGCTGGGACGAATGGGGTGCATTAGAAGCTTAAGGTTTAAATCGTTCACCCAAAAGTATTCGTTACCTTGATAACGCAGTTCAGCCAAGGCCGCTAAGGCTTGCTGTTGGGCTTGTTCGCTACCAAGATGTTGCTCTTGTTGTTGGTAGTGTTTAACCAAGCTGGTGGCCAGATCTAAGTTGGCAGCGAGTTGGGTTTGATAACCTTGGTATAAGGTCTGTTTAATTTGCTGGGTATTGTTCCAAGCCTGAATGCTCACCACCATTAACACCAGTAGTGAACTTAACAGAAAGAGTTGCGGAGTTTTGATTTTGTTGAACATAGTCTTACTTCTGTAGTGGAGTAAAACTATGTTCAGTTAATATTGAGGTTTTGGGATTAATTAAGATCAAGTATTTAGGCGGAAAAAACTCAAAATTAAAGCAATTACTCTAATTTTGTGATTTATTCCTGATCTAACTTGTCCCAAGCATCTTTATTCATCTGCATTTTTGCCCACCACTCATCGCTTGCCACAATTTGCCCTTCATCATCTACTTGAGGAATTGGCAAACCCTTACGTTTACAGGCTTCGGAAAAAATAGGGTGGCCACCTTCAAACAAGATGCGGTTTTGCTCTGTTTTATCAACCATGCTTGGTGCTTGGTACATGCCGGCAATTTCACGTTGGCGTTGTGCTTCATACAAAATCAGTGCGCTGGCGACAGAAACATTCAGTGATTGCACCATGCCTACCATGGGAATAATAATGTCTTGGTCGGCAAGAGAAAGCGCTTTATCAGAAATGCCATACTTCTCTTGTCCCATTAAGATGGCGGTAGGTTTGGTGTAGTCTATTTCACGAAAATCCACCGCACTATCAGATAAATTAGTAGCGAGAACTTGCATCCCGCTATTACGCATTGCCGCTACTGCGTCGTCAATGTTCTCGTGGTTATGTACCTTTACCCAGTTTTGGCTGCCAGTGGCAGTGCCGCGACGGATTTCATCTTGGTAGTTTTCCCATACTGCATGCACGTGGTCTACACCCACGGCATCACAGGTACGCACAATGGCCGACAAGTTATGTGGTTTGTGCACATTTTCCATGCACACGGTGAGGTCGGTTTGGCGAGCATCTAACATTGCACGAATGCGTTGATAGCGTTCAGGAGTCATGGTGTTCTCGTTATTTATTACGTAAGCGGACTACACGTAATACTTCTGGCATTACGCGAATTTTCCGCATGATATCGGCAAGGTGAATACGGCTATGTGTGGTTACCAGTAGGTCAACGGTATATACCCGACCTTCTTTTTCTTCGGTAACAATATTCACAATGTTAGCGCCTGTAGAGGCAACCACACTGGTTAGGCTAGCAAGTATGCCTTGGTGGTTAACCATATCTATGCGCATTTCGGTTTTGTATTCGGCTTCTTCGGCGGCATCTTTAGACCAATCAACATTGATGTAGCGATCAGGTTCTTTTTGGTAGCCGCTAATGTTTTTACAGGCTTCCATGTGCACCACCAAGCCTTTACCTTGGCTAATGTGGGCAACCACCGGATCACCGGGTATCGGGCGACAACAGTTGGCGTAGGTGAGCAATAAGCCTTCGGCGCCTTGAATGGCAATATTGCCTTTGCCTTCTACATTGCTTAGCTCATCGGTATTACCTAATAGGCGGCGCGCCACCACAATGCTCATGGCATTGCCTAAACCAATTTCGGCTAGCAAGTCTTCAAGTGATTCGGCTTTAAGATCCTTAAGCACCTGCTTTAACGATTCTGGATTAATCTGGTCTAACTTAACGCTGCCCAAGGCATGATTAAGTAAGCGGCGGCCAAGGTTAACTGATTCTTCACGGCGCTGGTTTTTAAGTAGCTGGCGAATTTTTCCGCGAGCCTTGCCGGTTACCACAAAATTTAGCCACGCGGCGTTAGGGCGAGCCCCCGGTGCAGTAATAATTTCAACGGTTTTACCATTGCTTAGCGCTTTACTTAGCGGGAAGGGATGGCGATTAACCCGCGCGCCCACACAGGCATGGCCTACATCTGTATGCACCGCGTAGGCAAAGTCTACCGGGGTGGCGCCAGCGGGTAATTCAATAATTTTACCCTCAGGGGTAAATACGTAAATCTCGTCTGGGAATAGATCGGTTTTTACGTTTTCGATAAATTCGAAGGAAGATCCAGCACTTTGCTGTAGTTCTAACAAACTTTGCATCCAGCGCTGGGCACGAATTTGCGCGGTGGTGCCCGGGCTTTCGCCAGCCTGTTTGTAAGACCAATGAGCTGCCACACCCTTGTCGGCCATTTGATCCATATGTTCGGTACGTATCTGTACTTCCACAGGAACGCCGTGTGGACCCACTAAGGAGGTGTGTAAGCTTTGGTAGCCGTTGGCCTTAGGAATGGCGACATAGTCTTTAAATCGGCCGGGACGTGGCTTGTACAAGCTGTGGCTCAAGCCTAATACCCGATAACAAGTATCTAGGCTGTCTACAATGATGCGAAAGGCGTAAATATCCATTACTTCATGGAATTGCAGCTCTTTGTTCACCATCTTTTTGTAAATGCTATAGAGATTTTTTTCGCGGCCACTTACCGATGCTTCGATATCGGCTTCTTCAATGCGACCCTGCAGCTCTTGGTGAATACCGTTGATTAACTCTTTACGGTTACCACGGGCATTTTTTACTGACTCTTTGAGTACTCGATAACGCATTGGATATAAGGCTTCAAAGCCCAGTTCTTCCAATTCGTTTTTAATGCTGTGAATACCCAAGCGGTTGGCAATTGGTGCGTAAATCTCCAAGGTTTCGCGGGCAATGCGGCGGCGCTTATCTGGGCGTAAAGAACCCAGGGTGCGCATATTGTGGGTGCGGTCGGCCAGTTTAATAAGGATAACGCGGATGTCTTGCACCATCGCCATCATCATTTTGCGAAAATTTTCTACCTGGGCTTCTTTTTTGTCGCGAAACTTAATTTTATCTAGCTTGCTCACGCCTTCAACTAAGTCGGCGATTTCGGTGCCAAACTGTTCTTGAAGTTGTTCGTAAGTAACCGGAGTGTCTTCAATTGTGTCGTGCAGAACAGCCGCCACAAGGGTTTGATTATCAAGCTTTAGTTCGCCAAGGATACGGGCCACCGCCAAAGGGTGGGTAATATAAGGCTCACCGCTTGAACGGAATTGTCCTTCATGGGCGTCTTTGCCCAAAATATAGGCATCACGTAATAGGTTTACGTGTTCTTCACTTAGATAGCTAGAGGCGACTTCACGCAGGCTTTCGAATAAATACAAACATTACCTCATCAGCGGAGGAGCGCAGAAATAGATATGATTGAATTATGGGAGTTTTACCGTGCAGAGTAAACCCAGCACGGTAATTTTATAGACGGGGACGAATTAGATGCGTTTATCGGCGATAGCGGCAACGGCTGCCAATTCGGCGGCTTCACGTTCCTGACGTTCCTGACGGTCTTGAGCATCCATTGTTTCGGTGGTGATCAAACCTTCTTCAATTTCACGCAAAGCGATAACGGTTGGTTTGTCGTTATCTACTTCAACTAGAGGGTCTTTGCCTTCTACTGCGATCTGACGCGCGCGACGTGCGGCGATAAGGACAAGATCAAAGCGATTGCCGACTTGTTCTACTGCATCTTCTACTGTTACTCGTGCCATGCACAGCTCCGTTGACTAAAAATGACGCAAGATCCTAGCCGATCTTATGAAGATTTACTAGGACTTAGCGTGATTATTTCGATAAAAGTTCATCTAACAAGCCGCGATGTTTAGCCGCTTGCTGACGGGTTTGTAATCTTTGTCCAGTAATAATGGCAGTAAGCTCGCTTAAGGCTTCGTCAAAATTACTGTTAATGATTAGGTAGTCGTACTCATTATAATGAGACATTTCACTTTCTGCTTCGTCCATGCGTTTCTTAATAACGTCGGGGCTATCTTGGCCACGCATGTGCAAACGGTTTTCTAATTCTTCGCGGCTTGGCGGTAAAATGAATACCGATACCGCCTCAGGCATCATTTGTTTTACCTGACGAGCACCTTGCCAATCTATATCTAAAAACACATCAATGCCATCGGCAAGGGTCTTTTCAATCGTGTAACGAGAGGTGCCGTAGAAATTGCCAAACACTTCGGCATATTCAAAAAAAGCTTGTTCGTTGATTAACTTCTTAAATTCATCATGACTAACAAAATGGTAATGGTTACCGTCTATTTCACCGGGGCGTGACGCTCTGGTGGTGTGAGAAACCGATACTTGAGCAGGATATGCACGGTGGCGTGAAAGATACGCATTGATCATGCTGGATTTGCCGGCGCCGCTGGGCGCTGAAACGATGTATAAAGTACCGATGATTGCCATGTTGAATTCTAAGCGAATGTATAAAGGCGCCTAAGGTTACCATTTTGTGGTTTTTTTTAAAGAGTCAGCGCTTGTAATTTACACCTGTAGTTTAGTTAATCTTGTTATTTTTGCTCAACTTAGCAATTCTAGCCTGCAGTTTTGTGGCAACTATTGGTTTTACTGCTAAATTTAACTCATTGTATTGATTCGTTTTTGTTTTTAATTGGCACGCTGCCCAAGTGTGTTTATCAACATTAAAGGTGAGTTCGTTTATGGCGGGTAAAATTGATAAAAAGAGCTATGAAAAACGCTTAGAAGAATTGCAAACAGAGCTAGTTAAACTGCAGCAATGGGTGGTAGCAAAAGGTCTTAAAGTGGTGGTGATATTTGAGGGGCGCGATGCAGCCGGTAAAGGTGGCGTGATTAAACGGATTGCTGAAAAGCTAAATCCTCGGGTATGTCGCATTGCAGCGTTGCCTGCGCCCAACGAGCGTGAAAAAACGCAGTGGTACTTTCAGCGTTATGTTACGCATTTGCCCGCCGCTGGAGAAATTGTTTTGTTTGACCGCTCTTGGTACAACCGAGCGGGGGTAGAAAAGGTGATGGGCTTTTGTAGTGATGAACAGCATCAAGATTTTTTACGCGCCTGCCCTGAATTCGAAAAAATGTTGATCCGCTCTGGCACCATCTTGATTAAGTATTGGTTCTCGGTGTCTGATGAAGAGCAGGAAAAGCGCTTTTTAGAGCGCATCAATAACCCGCTTAAGCGTTGGAAATTTAGCCCTATGGATTTGGAGTCTCGCTCGCGTTGGGTGGCTTACTCACAAGCCAAGGATGAAATGTTTGCTTATACCGATACCAAGCATTCGCCTTGGTGGGTGGTGAATTCCGACAACAAAAAAGCGGCGCGACTTAACTGCATTAGCCACTTTTTATCGCAGATCGATTATCAAGATCTCGAGCATGTACCAATCACCTTACCTGCCATTGATAAGAAAGATTACGTGCGGGTACCGATTAACGAGCAAAGCTTTGTGCCCGAGCAATATTAGCTAACTCCAAATCGTGAGGTTGTGGCTATAATAGCGGGCTAACGTGTCCGCTATTAGGTTTGATATTTAGATGAATTGGCAAAGTCTGTTTGCTGAACAACAGCAGCTTGATTATTACCCGCGTTTAATCGATAAGGTCGCTGCACAACGCGCTGCTAAGGTGATTTACCCACCAGACGCTCAGGTATTTAGCGCCTTCGACAGTTGCCCGATGGATCAGCTTAAAGTGGTGATTCTTGGTCAAGACCCTTACCACGGAGAAGGCCAAGCCCATGGTTTAAGTTTTAGTGTGCCAGAAGGCGTAAAAATTCCTCCATCGCTGCGCAATATCTACAAAGAACTTGCCACCGACATCGACGGCTTTGTGATTCCGGAGCATGGCAATTTAAGTGCCTGGGCCAAGCAAGGGGTGTTGTTACTAAATACGGTGCTTACCGTTGAGCAAGCTAAAGCTCATTCACATGCAAAATATGGCTGGGAAACCTTTACCGAGGCTGTAATTAGTTACATAAGCCAACATTGTGATGGTGTGGTGTTCTTGTTGTGGGGCGCCCATGCGCAAAAGAAAGGCCAAGTGATTGATGCTAACAAACACCATTTGTTATGTTCGGTACACCCCTCGCCCTTGTCTGCCCATCGCGGCTTTTTAGGCTGCGGTCATTTTTCTAAAACTAACCAGCTTCTAGAACAGCAAGGAAAAGCCGCTATTGATTGGCAGCTTTAACTGGCGAGTTGGGTGCGATTGCGGCCTTTATCTTTGGCTAAATAAAGGGCGCTGTCGGCACGATTAAAGGCAACGTTAAAGGCTTCATCTTTATCGACTAGGGTTAAGCCTATGCTCATGCTCAACTTAATGTGTTGTTGCTTGCCCTCAAACGACAGCAAGAAATCTTGTTGGTGGATCAGTTTGCGCAAGCGCTCGGCAAAGTTATAAGCATCTATTTCATGCTGCTGTTCAGAAAGTAAAACAAACTCTTCACCGCCCCAGCGAGCAAATAAATCTTGGCTGCGAATCACCGAGCTTAATTGGCGAGCAAAAAAGCGCAGCACGGCATCACCGTTGTTGTGGCCATAGCTATCGTTAATATGTTTAAAGTGGTCGATATCAAAAACGAATAAGTAGTAGTTATTGTTGCTTATTGGTTTCTCTTCTAGAGCGTCTAATAGACCTCGGCGGTTAAGTACGCCGGTAAGTTGGTCGTTACTGGCGGTGTGTTTGAGTTCGTCTACATCTTTCTCAAGAGTATGAATAGACTGAGTTAAGTTCTTTTTCTGATGCAGCACATAGCGAATCAACTCGGCAGTAAAATAAACAAGCCATACGGCAATGATAGTGGCATATAAGCTTTCGTTGCTGATCCACTTCCCTTCAGCTTCAACCTTATTCACGGTGATGGTGTATTCGCCATCCGACGAGGTGGAAGGAATATCAAAGGATATTTCTTTAACTTTAGAGAAGTCTAAAGTGAAGTCATCGCGTGATTGGTAATAACGATTTAGCCACCACGCCGGAATAGAGAATTGGTTAAATTGAGCTTTCGCTTCTTGCTCCGCCAGTTCTTGTTTCTCAAAGTAGGTGAACATAAATTTTGCATCAGACAGATCGTGGCCGCTGGTTGCTTCGGTGCTGCGCATAAAGAAGCGTAGTTCGCTAGCAGGTCCTTCGAAATCTGCGTCCACCACTAATTGTTTATAGTCACTTAAATCTATGTTTTCTAGGGACGCGTATTTGTCTGAGGTACCCGCGTCAGTTGGCTTGTGGAATTTGATGCTTATTCCGCAATACTTTGCCGGCAAATGGCTGCTTTCTAGGTTACAGACAAACTTTTGGTTGCTGGTTAGCCAATATGCACTAGAGTTGCCGCCTTGTCCTTTATCGGAGTACAAATCCACTAGCATGTTTTCACTGGGGTAGATCTGAAGGCGCTTGGCAGGTATCCATTGGGCAGCCACAAGCACTAGCACGGTAAGGGCTAAAAGAAAATTGCGCAGCCAAGTCCAAGAAGATGAATATCGTTCCATTTATACCTGTGAAAGGTGAGTAAATACTTTTGTTTCTTGCTAAAAATATAGCCTGCTTGGAGACAAATAAATGTGAGCTATTTGGGCATCTTTACTTTTGTCTTATGTTTTTTTGCTAATTTTAGGCAGGAGCTTTGGTTGATTTGCTGTTCGGTGTATAACAAGCAAAAACTCAAGAGGTCGCAATGGCAAAAGCACAGGCGCGAGCTCAACACATTATTGTTAGTTCAGAAAAAAAAGCCTTGGAAATACTAGAAAAGTTAAACAAAGGCTCTAGCTTTGAGGCGATGGCGTTACGTTTTTCGTCATGCCCTTCTGCTAAGCAAGGTGGCGATTTAGGCG
Source organism: Agarivorans aestuarii (assembly GCF_019670125.1). NCBI lineage: Bacteria > Pseudomonadati > Pseudomonadota > Gammaproteobacteria > Alteromonadales > Alteromonadaceae > Agarivorans > Agarivorans aestuarii. The sequence continues at coordinate 4,593,939 of NZ_AP023033.1, read as the reverse complement.
AGTTTGCTAAAGGTGATATGGTGAAAAGCTTTGATAAAGCGGTGTTCTCTGGCCCCTTAAACGAAGTAATAGGGCCAGTTAAAACACAGTTTGGTTTTCATTTAATTAAAGTGAATGAGCGCTGGAGCTAAAACCTTGCTACAGCCCTATCAGCGCTTACTTTATAGTGCCTGAACACTTGAGCCTATTTGCTGGCCAAGATCTTCTAACTTAAATGTGCCTTTCTCAGTCAGGTTTACCGCTGGCCACAAGCTGCCGATGTCCAGTTTTACATCTACTTTATAATCTAGTTCAGGGCTTTTTAAGGCGACAAACGAGCTTAATAGTCGGAAGGTAGCAATTAAATTGGCTTGGGCTGGCAAGGTAAAGTTGGCCTCGCCATAACCGGGCACTTCGGGTAAATCGCTGGTGGCCCCAGTGACGATTTCGTGGCCGTTGAGTGACAAGGTATATACCGCCCCAGCTAGGCTGAGCGCTTGTTTATTGGGGTTAACCACCCGTAAATTAATATCGAAGCTCGGTGTCATGCTGTCACCTGCTGTAGGCACTACCGATACCAAGTTTACTTTAGGTGGGTCGTTAGGAACCATGCTGCTACAGGCGATAAGCCATAAACTGGCAGATAGAATAAAGGTTTTAATAAGTGCTTGGCGCATGATGAGAAACCTAAGAGAAAGAAACTACAGCTAGTTAAGCACAATCTGTTTGGCTTTGCATTGTTATACCAATCGTACCAAGTAACTGCTCATTTTATCTGGTTAAAATACTCGATAACCGCGTTGGGATTTTTGATTGTAGAATAAGTGCTTATCGAAAAATTCTGCCTTTTTCTCGAGTATTTTTGCTGCGTTATTTCTGATCACTTAGTGTGGTTGGTATTAGAAAAATGAACAAGCCAGCAGAACGCTGGCTTGTGAAACGAATACTCTAAGTATTACTTGGTTCTACGGCTTCCACCCAAAAGGTGCCTACTTCAGCGCGAATCACTTCTACTTCGCTACCTGCAGCAATGGTTTGCTCACTTTTTAAGGTCCAGCTAATGCCAGAGTGCTTATAGCTGCTTAAACCACGTTTATCGATGTCTTGTTCGCAAAAAAAACGGTGACCATCAAAGTCGCTGCTTACTTGTTTGTTATCAGCACTATTTTGTAGCTTACGCATCGGCTTCCACAATCCCCCGGCCAGTAAGCTGCTCATAACGGCGTTGGCTAACAGAATACTATTCCAGGTTTCTGGGAGTACATTTAACCAAACCAATGAGCCAGTAATGACTAAGGACAAGCCAATAAAAAACAAGATGAAGGTGGCAAAACCGATGATCACCACTTCAATGGCGAGCAAGATGATGCCGGAGGCAATCATTAACTGAGGAATGTGGTTAGCAAACAGTTCTGCCATAGGGCTAGCCTCTATTTAGGGTATTTAAAATGGTGGTGGCTTGAGCAACTAAAGAGCCCGCTTCGGTGCTGCTGTCGGGCAACAATACCACACTCGATTCTTTAGCAATGGCGTGTTTAGCTTCAATCGCTTTAGTTGCAAGATCCAGCTGAACCGCTTTTTGCCCTTCTGCTGTAGCGGCTGATTGACCAACCGTGGTTAAGGCTTGAGCCTGTGCATCGGCAACTGCAATAATCGCTTCTGCTTCACCTTCTGCGCTAAGTACTTGCTCGCGTTTTTCAGCTTCAGCCTGCAATACACGCGCTTGTTTTTGACCTTCGGCAATGTTGATTGCCGCAGCCTTTTCGCCCTCAGACTCTAGGATTTTAGCGCGACGTTCACGCTCGGCACGCATTTGCGATTCCATCGAATCCATAATTGAAGAGGGTGGGGTAATGTCTTTAATTTCATAACGTAGTACTGCAACGCCCCAAGAGGCTGATGCTTCGTTAATTTGCGCAACAATTTTGGCATTAAGCGCATCACGTTCTTCAAAGGTTTTGTCCAGTTCAATTTTACCAATCTCTGAACGCATGGTGGTTTGCGCCAACTGAGTTACCGCAAATACGTAGTCTTCTACGCCGTAGGTGGCTTTGTATGGGTCTAATACACGGAAGTACAATACGCCATCTACCGATAAGGAGATGTTATCTTTAGTAATTGCCGCTTGGCTTGGTACATCAAAGGCTTGCTCTTTTAGTGAACGGCGAGCCGATACTTGGTCAACAATGGGGATTAAAAAGTTAATTCCCGCTTCTTTGGTTGATTGGTATTTACCAAAACGCTCAACTACCCAAGCCGAGTTTTGTGGTACAAATTTAATCGAAGATTTAAGTACAAAAACTGCAAAAATTAGCAGCGCAACTTGTACGGTGAGTAGATAATCAAAAACCATAGGCATAACACTTTCCTTACCAGTTAAAAACGAATCTAAAACGCGAATATATCGTTACGCTGCAAAGCTTATATGTCACCTATACAATTTGTTAGGGACCTTTTATTTAGCAGCAAGGTAATCATAAAAAGCCCAGAGAATACAGCGCTTTTTGACAGATAAGTGATTACTGTTGGCTGCTTACAATTAAATACCAATTAATTTGTTGGCTTAGTATTTAAGTGCTGGCTTAAGGCTTGATCCCAATAAGGGTTTAAACCAAAACGCTGGGCTAAAAAATCTATCATTACTCGGCTGCGGTGTGGCAAGTAGCGGGTATTGGGATAAACCGCCCAAGCGTGCAATGCGGGTAGTTTATACTCGGGCAGCACTATTTCTAGCTCTCCTTTTGCAATAGCCTGCCAAGCAATAAAACTAGGCGTATGGGCAATGCCATGTCCGGCGATAGCTAAGTCTTGCAAAAAATCACCGTTGTTGGCGCTAATATGTGGTTGGTAGGCTACTTGATGAACACGCCCTTTATTATCACTTAGTTGCCAACTAGCACTACCACGTAAGCTGTAATGCAGCACTTGGTGTTGGCTTAGTTGTTCAGGTTTGGTGGGACGGCCATGTTTGGCAAGGTAGGCCGGCGAGGCCACTAAGGCAAAATTGATAGGGGTGATTTTTTTTGCTTTTAGGCTAGAGTCTTTTAGTTCGGCAATGCGCAGTGCCAAATCTATACCTTCGGCCACTAAATCATGTTGGCTGTCAGCTAGGCTTACTTTAAGTTTAAGTTGTGGGTGCAGCTGCATAAAGGCATCAAAAGCGCTGCTTAAGTGCGCTTGGCCAAAGGATAAGGGCACCGCAATATGTAAGCTGCCAGTTAAGGTTTGTTCTTGGCAACTGGCGTCTTGGTTAAGCTGATCAACTTCGTCAATTATGCCTAGGCTGCGTTGATAAAACTGCTGGCCTGCATCACTTAAGCTAAGGCGACGAGTGGTACGCTGCATTAGGTTGCTGCCTAGGCGCTTTTCCAAGGCACTTAAACGCCGACTCACCACCGATTTAGCCACCCCTAGTTGCTCAGCGGCTCGGCTAATACTACCTGCCTCAACCACCCGCACAAAAATTTGCATCTCTTCCAGCTGTCCCATCACAGTGCTCCATGTTCGCTAGCTACTATTGTTGCCATTATAGGAACAATGATTTGCCAAGTGCACGGTTTATCGTTCTTCATAACAACATTAATCTGTTCACAAGTAATGGCATTGAGCCAAATAAACAGACGGAGAACACAATGATGAATTTACTACAACAACTCAGCCAACCTACAGCACGAGTATTTTTAGCGCTGATTTTTATCCTCTCTGGTTACGGAAAAATTGCTGGCTACGCCGGGACTCAGGGTTATATGGAAGCCATGGGCGTTCCGGGTGCGCTATTACCCTTGGTGATTGCCATAGAACTGCTTGGTGGTTTGGCGATATTAGTGGGCTGGAAGACTCGCCCTGTGGCATTTTTATTAGCTGGTTTTAGTTTGCTGTCGGGTCTGTTATTCCACTTTAACCCAGGCGATCAAATGCAAATGATTATGTTGATGAAAAACATAGCTATTGCCGGTGGATTCTTATTATTGGTTGCCCATGGTGGCGGCGCATATTCACTCGATAAACGCAGTGCATAGGACTAAAGATGACTAGTTTAAAACAACTACAAAAAGTGGTGGCCGGTCAGGCCACCAGTGACGGCGCCGGCGTAAAACTTACCCGCATGCTGGGCAATAACCAGCTGCGCCACCTAGACCCTTTTTTGATGTTAGATTGCTTTGAGTCAGATAAACCCGATGACTATTTAGCGGGTTTTCCAGAGCATCCGCATCGCGGTTTTCAAACGGTCACCTATATTCTTAATGGCCGGATGCGCCATAAAGATAATGCAGGCCACGAAAGTGTGATTGAAGCTGGTGGCGTGCAATGGATGAATGCTGGACGCGGGGTGATTCACTCAGAAATGCCCGAGCAACAAGACGGCCTACTTAAAGGTTTTCAACTATGGGTTAACCTGGCTGCAGAGCACAAAATGTCGGCGCCAGATTATCAAGAGCTGAGCGCCGAGCAAATACCACTGAGCCAAGATGAGCGAGGCAACGTAATAAGAGTAGTTGCCGGAGAGCTGGCTAACGGAACAGTTGGCGCGGTGCAAACTAGCCACACTGCAGCTAGCTTTTTAGATATTAGTTTGGTGGCAGGGGCAAAGGTTAATCTAGATTTACCTTCTCATCATCATGGTTTTGTTTACGTGATTGAGGGGGAAGTAACGGTTGCCGATAACCCGCAGGCTATTACTGCTTATCACTTGGGCGTGCTTAGCGAAGGCGAACAACTGTTACTGCAAAGCGCGCATGCTAGCCGCGTGCTAGTTGTAACGGGCGAGCCCCTTAACGAGCCCATTGCTTGGGGTGGCCCATTTGTGATGAATACCCGCGAACAAGTATTACAAGCATTTGACGATTTTCAAAATAACAAATTTTAGGAGTAATACCATGGGACTGTTAGTAGATGGGAAGTGGCAAGACAAGTGGTACGACACCAAACAAAGTAAAGGTCGCTTTGTGCGCAGCGAATCGCAGTTTCGCAACTGGGTAACTGCAGACGGTAGCGCTGGGCCCAGCGGTAAAGCGGGATTTAAAGCCGAAGCAGGGCGTTATCATCTTTATGTGTCCCACGCTTGCCCTTGGGCTAATCGCACCATGATATTTCGCAAGCTAAAAGGCTTGGAAGAGATGATTGATTATTCGGTGGTGCATTGGTTTATGGGCGAACATGGTTGGACCTTTGCTCCCGGTGAAGGCGTGGTGAGCGACCCCATCAATAGTGCTGAGTATTTGCATCAAGTGTATACCGCAGCTGATGCTAACTACTCTGGTCGAGTGACGGTGCCCATTTTATGGGACAAGCAACAGCAGACCATAGTGTCTAACGAGTCTGCCGACATCATCCGTATGTTCAACTCAGCCTTTGACCAACTTGGCGCTAAGCCCGGTGACTATTACCCAGAAGCACTGCGCGAAGAGATTGATGTGATTAATCAGCGCGTTTACAACAACGTAAACAATGGCGTGTATAAAGCGGGGTTTGCAACTAGCCAAGAAGCCTACGAAGAAGCCGTATTCCCCTTGTTTGAGAGCTTAGATTTTTTAGAGCAAACTTTGTCAAACAGTCGTTATTTATTGGGTGAACAACTCACCGAGGCAGATTGGCGTTTATTCACCACTTTGATCCGCTTTGATGCGGTGTATGTTGGCCACTTTAAATGTAATTTGAAACGGATTGTCGATTACGCCAACCTAGATGCCTACATGCGTGAGCTTTATCAAATCGATGGCGTGGCAGAAACTATCCATTTCGATCATATTAAGCGTCACTACTATGAAAGTCACAGCACCATCAATCCCACTGGTGTAGTGCCTGTTGGGCCCATTTTACACTTAGACAAACCCCACCTTCGCGGCTAAGTTAAGCAAGATCTAGAGAATAGTCAGTGCCTTAAAGTGGCATTGACTATACTTAGCCTAAGCGTTTAAAAATGAGACAGTTAGTGAATGTTTTAGGTCGATTACTCTGTGGGTTTTTATTGCTGGTTATGCCCCTTGAGGGACTATCCAAGCAAAAGATTTTGGTGATAGAAAGCTATCACCAAGAATACGCATGGGATAAAAGCTACATAAAAGGCCTAGAGTCGGTGCTTGGCGAGAACTATCAACTCACTTACTTTGAAATGGACACTAAACGGATCCCCAGTTCACGCCATCGCAGTCGCGGAGAATTAGCTTGGCAGCGCTACTTAGATGTGAAACCCGATCTGGTGATACTAGGTGACGATAATGCGCTAAAGTACCTCGGTTCGCGGTTTGCCAAAACCTTGCTGCCGGTGGTGTACTTAGGCATTAATAATAATCCTCGCCGTTATCACGTTCATCAGCGGCACAATATTACCGGTGTTTTGGAGCGTCCCTTAATCAAGCGTTCAATCTCTAGCATTAAGCCAATGTTTCCTGAGGGGCTTAATCGAATGCTGATTTTATTTGATGACGGCACCACGGCTAAAACGGTTCTTGAAGAGGAGTTTGGTGGTGAAACTCAGCTATCAGTGTCTGGAGTTAAGCTTGATTTACGCCTTATTAGCCGTTGGGATGAGTGGCAGCAAGCGGTGAGTAGCGCTAAACAGCAAGGTTATGATGCCATAGCGTTTGGCCTTTACCACACCCTAAGAGACAGCAAGAATAAGTATGTAGAGGCTAGCGAGGTGATTGAATGGTCGTCACAGCATACACCTGTTCCCCCCTTCGGCTTTTGGGATTTTGCCGTGGGCAAAGATAAAACCATTGGCGGCTTAGTACTGTTTGGTTACGAGCAAGGACGCATTGCCGGCGAGTTGGCCCACACCATATTAACGACCGATGTAGAGCCGCACACCCTTGGGCCTAAAACCGCTGAAAAAGGCCGCTACTTGTTTAGCCGCAGCCAGTTAGAACGCCATCGCTTGACCCTGCCGAGAAAAATGGCCAATAAAGCCAACTTTGTTGAATAAGCCCGTTGCTTCACAATTAGTTTAGCTATTGGAATAAAAAATCCAAGTTAGTGAACTCTGACCAATTGTTCAGCTTGTGTTAATGGCTGTTTGATATTATGTTTTATTTTTGTGATCTGTTTTAACGGGCGCTTAAGGGCTTAGCTTATCCATTGCTTGTTATGTCGTTTCAGCATCTAAAAGCAAAATTCTTTATCAATGTGAATACCAATTCATCCATTGTACTAATAGTAAAAGGGAACTTAACTATGAAAAGACTCAGCAAATTAGCTGTTTTATGTACAACAAGTTTGCTTTATGCCTGTGGCGGTTCAAGTGATTCTGGTACACCAGATCCTGCTCCTGCGCCCGGTCCAACCACCGCATTTTCTATTAGCGTAGATGCCCCACCCAGTTTAGTGACAGTAAGCACTGGCGGATTTAGTTTATTCTCTAAGGCCTATGCCGACAGCGTAGATAACTTAGAAAAAGACAACTTCGCAGTGGCGATTATTGATGCAGACGGTAATGTGATTGAAACCGTCGAGCTAGCCGATGACCAGTGGTCTAGAGAGCCCGACGGCACCTACGTGATTACTTTACCAGGTGGTGAGCGTTTAGATTGTGTTGTACTGATTGACCTTGATGGAACACCAGCCCTGCAGCTTAATCAGCCACTACCTAGTGATAATCTGTTTGCGCCAACTACCTCAGAGGAGTTCCAAGTAGATTTAAGCTCAACAGCCGCCTACCGTGCAGTAGTGGAACAAATTGCCGCTGCCAGTACCTCTGGCAGTGACTGGGGGGAGTTTGCCTCGGCAGTGCCGTCTGGTGATGAACTAGCCAGCAATGTAGACATTGCCCAACAATTAGTGGCCAGTGTGATTGAAGAAGTACGAGAAGAAATCAATCAAGCGATTATTGATTCAGGCAATGATTTTACTTTAGAAGACATTTTGGAAGACCCGGCGATTTTGGAGCTTGCCGACAATGTTGTTGATCGTATTGAAACCGAAACCGAAGCCGCCGACACCAATGTAGCCGAAGTTCTGCAACAAGGTGTGTGGTGGGTATATGCCGACAAATATGATGGCGACTTAGAGTTTGAAGCAGGAAAAATGAGCTTTGATGGCGTGACTACTTCTGAGCAAGTTTATTTTTGGGATGCTGGTAGCGGTGAGGCGCTAGATTTAACTACACCTGAAGAAAGTTACTCGGGCACTATCGATAATGTAGACACCACTCAATATGATGTAGACCGCTGGATATTGGGGAGTGAAGGCTGGCTAGAAGATTTTGATATGCCCTTATTCCGCAGTGCTACAGAAACTACCGCTGTGCTAACCAATGCCGGTTTGCAATCGGATACTAGCCTTGATCGAGAGGCAAGCTTAAAACAAATTGATTTGGCAGGCAGCTCTGTACGAGCCTTTGCGGCAACCGAAGACGCCAGCGAGCTATTGCTGTTAATTCCAAGCAGTGCGACCTTTAGTGAAGGCGCAACAGCTTACCTTGGTTCTGAGAATCTTGCTGAAGATAGATACCGAATCTTCAATTGGGGCTGTGACGACCAAGAAGGTGAATTTTGTAATCGTATCTATCGCAATATGGGCGGCGGTGCGGAAGAAGGTGCTCCAACAGCTTTGTCGGCACTGTTTTCAGCAGAGCCAGCTGAAGCCAATGATTACAGCATGCAAGGTGTTTGGATGACGCCGACGCAGTCGGGTAATACCAGTGTTTTAGCTGAGTTCGTAGAGGATGAAGCTAATACCGTTAACTTCTATAAGATTTTCCATAACGATCAAACTACAGAAAAGCTCGCCTTTAGTACCACTTGGTCTGTGCAAACGGTAAACGGGCAGGAATTAGTTAGAGTAAGCCTACCAATCGCCTTAGTTGCTTATGGTGCTGAGATTGATGACTTAGAGATTTTTTATACCGTAGCCGAGGGTTTGGTGCGTCGCGGTAATGTAGAAATGGCTGGAATGCCTGCATTCTACTTATTTAACCAGCAAGCTATTCAAGATATTGGGGCCGCACTTGACCGAGATACCTGTGATGTTGAGGAAATACAAGAAACCTTTACTGAGCAAGAGTTTGTGAACTTCTTCAATACTTGTAACTATATTTCAGCGCAACAAGCATTTCCTGACTTATACGAAGAGCGCATTGTTCGTGTTAGAGGTAGTGATGGAACCACCAGAGCTTACGAGTTTAATCAAGATGGAAGCGTAAATTTCTACAAAGCTGGTTTGCTAAGTGGCGAGTTGAGCTACAGTCTTACCGACCAAGATTTCATTAAGTTGATGTACAGTGAAAACGACTACGATTTGGTGGTGATTGTAGAAGCCTTTGATGAAGTAGATGAGGTATCGGTAGCAGTATTCTCTAATGAAGCTGATATAGGCACCGAAGCATGGTACTACAAAGGCAAAGTGTTTGAGCGTAACGCAGGTGTGGACTATTGCACTACCGGTGATTCCGATTGGGATGATGAGAACGAAGTGCCGTTTGAAGGCACCGAAAAAGTAATCAGCGACTACGTGGATGCTGTAGTTGAATGCATTGAAACAATTGGCGGTCGCAGTGCGAAGTTTAGTGCAGACTCCTTAATGGGCAATGCCTTGGCTGCAACTGATGATGATGAAGAGTCTTACTATATCTTCGGAGATACCGAAAGCAGTACCGCTGGCTGGTATAGCGGTGAATTTCGCGAGTTAGCCGAAGAATTTAGCATACCAATGGAGTGGCAAGTTTCTGATGAGGGTGTATTAAGCTTACGCCTCAATGCTGAAACTTTGTTTGGCTTAACAGTAGAAGACCAAGTCACCATTATTGCCAGTGATGGTGTAGAAATGGCTGTCAAAATTTTCTCTCAACAAAGTACTTGGACAGAAGACTTCCCGTACATGAGCGAAGATGAAGGTGAAGTATGGACAGATATTCGAACGCTCATTAGTGACAGCGACGTACCCGCTTTACCATAGGGTTGACGCTCTTAACAATAAACGGCCTTTAGGGCCGTTTTTTATTGCCCTAAAAAGGGCAGCTTAGAGCGGCTTTGACTACGCTCAATAAATAAGCGGTTGGGGCGCTATCTACTTGTTGCTGGATAGCGTAGAATCCTGCTGGTTTTTCAGCCTCTGGGCTGTGGGTTTTATTTTACTTGGGACTAATCCATGACTAATAACGATATTCTTCGTCGTCTTCGCTATTGCTTTAACTTTAACGATAACAAGATGATTGCCATTTTTGCGCAAGCTGAGCTAACAGTAAGCCGTGCCGAGGTGAGCGATTGGTTGAAAAAAGATGATGACGCTGCTTATCGCAATCTTAACGATAGAACCCTAGCAGTTTTTCTTAACGGCTTAATCAACGAAAAACGCGGTAAACGTGAAGGCCCTCAGCCTGAGCCAGAAAAGCGCCTAAACAATAATCTTATTTTGATGAAGCTAAAAATTGCTTTAAACCTCAAAGCAGAAGACATGCTAGAGGTATTGGGTCTAACTGGTTTTCAACTAAGCAAACATGAGTTAAGTGCATTTTTCCGCAAGCCAGACCATAAGCATTACCGTTTATGTAAAGATCAAATCATGCGTAACTTCTTGCATGGCATGCAGCTTAAATATCGCGCCAACCCAGACGAAGCACCCGACTTTGAGTGGGATGAAGAATAGTCTTCAGATAAATAAAAAAAGCCGAGCTTAGCTCGGCTTTTTGGTATTTACGCGTCATTTTCTAGCTGATTAAACCTTGATGCTTCTTCTTGTTGTCGGGTCTTATTTCCCTTTGTTTTGAACCAAGCTATTAAGCGTTTCAGTTGGAATGCTTCACGAAATTCCCGCCACTTTTCGGCTAACAAGCGACGATAGATATAGGTAATAAAGCAGAGGTTAATACCAACTAAAAACAGCGGTAGGTATAGGTTAAACACATCGAAGGTTTCGTTTTCTACAAAGGAAAACTTATTGGGCAAGTTGGTTGAATCCAACAGGTCAAAATAGTCTTTAAAAAAGCTTACGATGGTGAGCATCTGAATCAGCGTTATCACAAATAGAATGAAGGATTGGCGCTGTTCAATGTTTTGAATATTGTAAGATATTTTGCGTTCAACAAACTCTTTATTAGTGGCCATTGAGCTTTTTAGCTGCTCAAAGGTTTCGCCTAATTGCCAGTATCTTTCCACCCATTCAAAGGCATCAAACTGCCAAGGTTTTAGTGCGCCTTTGTATTGAGAGTGTTTGATGAGTGAAATCTCATGCGCCATCACCAAAGAATCAAACTGGCGAGATTGTTTCTTTAACTCGTTGCTACTTAGGTCGTCAGACAGTTTAATCATCGAGTCCAATAGATACTCTTTAAAAAAGCCCGCCAAGAACCAGCAAGCTTGTAGATACAGCATAAAGGGTAAACACATGGTGGATTTTTCTTTTGGCAATCCGTAAACCGTGGAATAGCTCCAACCAAAATGGGCAAATGAGCCTGGGTGATCATTAATTAGGTCAATCTCGGAGGCAATGTTGAAGTTGATCTCTTCTTGCTCGTGGATTTGTTTTACCACCGCTTTTTCGCCTTCGTTAACCTCACTGCCAAAATCAACCAATACATGGCCGGTATGCGGTTTAATACTTACACTCGCCAGTTTGGAAGACTGCCCTGTTAGCTTAGCAACCGCAATTTGAGTATTTCGTATGGCCGTTTCTCTGGCGTGCTGGCTCCAACTGCCACTTCGCTGGTCTTCCACCATTGCACGTAGGGCAAAGGGGACTGATTTAAGGAGCTCTGCAGGTGGCGTTTTATCAGCTTTTCGTTGTAAACGAATGTGAAATACCAACATAAATACACTGCGGTTTACTAACATCAACTTCATTGAGCTATGGTCTGGGTCTAGGTTGTAGTATTGGAATATTTCCGACTGATCTTGGTGGTAAGTCACCAGGTCTTTTTGCAGTAAGTTAATGTGTTGCTGTTGGCTGAGGTTGCAAACCAGTAAATCGAGGAATTGCCCTTGAGTTTCTTTGGTATAGCTACTCAGCCAATGGTCACTATTACTTATGCCTTGCTGAGTAAGGTGCTCACTCATGCTTGACCAGTTGCTTGATCGCAGTGTGCTGGCACCTTGGTTTTTACGAGCTACTCGATTGATTTTAGATAGGAAGTTGATCCAATGCTCATCATGTATAAGCAGGGGTTGATAACAATAAAAGTCGATGTGGTCGCGCATACGCTACTACTTATCCTTGTAAAATGAGGTTACTACAAATAGCCGCTTCCGTGGCCTTGTTGGTAAGCTTTTGGTAAAGGTTCTTTGCGATAATCTAAAGTGAGCTCTTCGCCAGCTTTAATATCTTTAAGGGCGGTGACCCGCAGTGGGTGGTATTCAAGTTGTAAGTTGGGGCTACGGCTATGGTTTATGTAGCTGTATTTAGTGCGCAAAGGGCGAATAAGTAATTGGGTTTCGCTTATCGCATTCCATTCAAATGCTGTGGAAAATTGCTCATCCCACGGCACTAATTGTCCGTCAAGAATCCCCAATATGCTGTTGGCATTAATGCTGTTGGTGGCAAATAAACCATCACCGTGAATGGTGCTGGGGCGAATCTCAGAAAATAGTAGGTTGTCTACTATGGGATAAGCACTTTGTTGCATCATTTTTGCTGAATGGCTCTAAAAGTTTAGTTATTCCAGCAATATACCGTTGTTTACTATGTTTAGTCTGCGCTTATTATCAAAAAAAAAGCGCCTTGTTGGGCGCTGTTTTGTTTTTTGAATACAGGCTTAGTAGTAAGTATCGCTTTCGCTGTGAAATTGGTCATCATCGGGATACAAATCATTGTAGGCGCGGGTATGTAGATTACCGGTATGTTGATCGCGAACCAGCGCTACATTGTTTTTGTCATCTAAGGTGTCAACGAGGGCTTGCCCCTTGTCGTAAATACAACGCATACCTACTTTGAAAACATGTTGGCTCATGATGCTCGCTCCTTGATTAAGGGTTCAGCTTATAAAACGTAGCAGCGATACGTTTCGATCGATGATAGGGTGAGTTTTCCTCAAATAAAAAAAGGGCGAGTCTTAGCTCACCCTTTTTAATCTACCGCTTATTTATGCGGTTTGCGCTTGGCTTAACTCGGCGTCTTGGTTTGCTAGCTGTGGGTCATCGCGGTCGGTTACGGTTAGTGTAACCAGTGCTGCAATTACCATAGAGGCCCCGCCCAATACCAAGGCCATCATTGAGTCGCCACCAAAGAATTCGCGAGTGAAGTAACCTAAGATACCGGCCGCCAAAATTTGTGGAATAACAATGAAGAAGTTAAACACGCCCATAAAAAAGCCCATTTTTTTGCTAGGTAAAGAACCCGCTAAAATGGCGTAAGGCATACATAAAATACTCGCCCAAGCAAAACCAATACCTACCATGTTAAGCATTAACATTTTTGGATCGTTAATAAAGTACATGCCGGCTAAGCTTACGCCGCCCAAGGTTAAACATAGGGCGTGCACTACTTTTCGACTGCTGCGTGCAGCTAACCAAGGTAGCGCAAAGGCAGCCAAAGCACTAACACCGTTATACATGGCAAAACATAAGCCTACCCAGTCTGCACCTTCGTTATAAAGGGCAGAAGAGGTATCTGTGGCGCCGTAAACGCTGCTAGTTACCGCCGATGTGGTGTAGATCCACATGGCAAACAGAGCAAACCATGAGAAGAACTGCACAACGGCTAATTGGCGCATGGTTGTAGGCATTTTCTTCACATCGGCCCACACTTCGGCAAAGCCTTCGCTTGTTTCTTGGTCCTGCTCTGGCTCTGTGCCTTCAAAGCGCTCCATTTCTTCTGGGCTGTATTCTTTGGTTTTGAGAACGGTCCATAAAACAGCGCCAAAAAATACCACGGCACCAGCATAAAATGAGATTTTAACCGATGGCGGGATAACACCTTCAGGAGCTGTGTTGGCAATACCGAACCAGTTCGCCAGCACATACGGCATGGCAGACGCAATTACCGAACCTACACCAATAAAGAAGGTTTGCACTGCAAAGCCTTGAGTGCGCTGTTCAGATGGAAGGTTATCAGCAACTAAAGCGCGAAACGGTTCCATTGAAACGTTAATCGAGGCATCTAGTATCCACAACATGCCTGCTGCCATCCAAAGATAAGGCGAGTTAGGCATAATGATTAATGCGAGAGAAGACATGATCGCGCCAGCTAAAAAGTAGGGACGACGACGACCTAAACCATTCCATGTTCTGTCACTCATATAACCGATAATCGGCTGAATAAGTAATCCAGTTACTGGCGCTGCTAACCACAAAATTGGGATTTGATCGATGCTAGCGCCTAGGGTTTCAAAAATTCGGCTTACGTTAGCATTTTGCAAACCGAAGCCAAATTGAATCCCAAGGAAACCGAAACTCATGTTCCAGATTTGCCAAAAGTGTAATTTTGGTTTGTTTGTATTCATGAACTTACCTGATGGTGAGAAGGGTTTAATCTGGTCTAACCAGATGATTTTAAAGCTGCCGAGATTGTGAACACAAAAAGTGATTTGTTCCACAAAATTTCGGTGATTCGTGTCACATTATTGGGTGAAAATGTTTTCATAATCACATTTTAAGGTGTTTTTGGCTGGTTTTTATTGGTTGTTTGAATTGATATTCTGTATATGGGGTTTTTATTGGAGGCTTGTTTCGGCATTTTCTCTGTATCAGCTGATTTCTTGCAAGCTGGCTCACAAAGCAATCAAACCTTTTTAGAATATTTACTCAAACTCTGCTTAGCTAATAAATGTTAATGAAATGTAACCAATAAAGGTTTGGTAAATGCAAAACTCCCAACAACTTATTTCAGCTCCTGGTAGCTTAATCGCGGCGAATGGAGAACTCAGCCTTGGTCATTTTAATGGCCCAGTTAGCCAGTTGGGCTTAGCGCATTTTGCTTATACCAATACCATGGACAAACCTGCCTCGGCTTGGGCCAGGCATTTTCATTATAAGCAGTTTCAGTTTGTCAGCATTAAGAGTGATGACTATATCCTTGGCTTTGCTCTAGCGGATATTCGCTACCTTGGCAGTGGTTTTTGTTATGCCTACCATATTGCTAGCCAAACCCTGCAAGAGTGTACTTGGCTAAAACCCTGTGGTGTGGGCTACGGCACTCAGCCAAGCCCGGTTAACAGCTTGGCCTTTATAAAGGGTAAGCACTCGCTGCAATTGCATATTTCCGAAGGACAATGGCAGCTCACTGCCAATACGCCTTTTTTAGAAGCCGATTTACAACTGGCACCAGCCAACCAACAGCAGTGCATGGCCATGTGCAGCCCTACAGGATATTCCGGTTGGACCTACACTCAAAAACATAATGCTTTGCCGGTGGCCGGGCATTTGCAGATTAACGCTAAAGTGCAAGACCTTAACTCAGCCCTTGGCGGCTATGATTTCTCTGCGGGTTATATGCGCCGAGAAACCTGTTGGCGTTGGGCTAGCTTCTCAACTCGCCTAAATCAAACCACCATTGGCTTAAACCTAGCCGCTGGCGTTAACGAAACCGGCTGCAATGAAAATGCCCTATGGGTTAACGATCACAAGCAATTACTTGGTCCTGTGCATTTCGTCTTTAAGCGTAGCTTGGCAAACGAAAGCTGCAGCCAGCCTCAAATTTGGCATATCTACTCAGAAGACGGCCGGGTTAACCTGCAGTTTACCCCACTAAATAGTCGTCAAGAACGGCTCAATTTGCTGCTGCTCAAGAGCAACTTTCGCCAATATATCGGACATTTTAGCGGCAGTTTAATTGATGAACTTGGTCAAACACACCAGCTAGATCAGGTACTCGGTTTAACTGAAGACCACTTTGCTCGCTGGTAGCTAAGTTAAGGAATGCAAATGGACTTTGCCATACTCATCACTCACCCCGAATATTTACTGATGGTCTTAGCACCGCTGTTTTTGTTATGCATGGGGCTAGAGTGGTATTGGGGAAATGTGCGGCAGAAGCTGCCATCGTCAGCTCAGTATCAGGCCAAAGAACTCCTATGCAATTTTGCACTAGCGGGCATGCATCAACTCAGTGATATTTTAATGGGCTTGCTGCTTAGCCAAATTTACTTAAGCCTGTTTGGCTGGCGCTTGTTTGAGATAAACATGGGTGTAGTCAGCTTTATTGCTTTGTTTATCGCTCAAGACTTTTGCTATTACTGGTTTCACCGTGCCAGTCATCGAGTGCGCTGGATGTGGGCTGCCCATGTGGTTCACCATAGTTCCGAGAATATGAATTTTAGCACCGCCTTTCGCCAAAGCTTAATGTACCCTCTAGCGGGAATGTGGCTATTTTGGTTACCGCTGGTAATTATTGGGTTTGCGCCGCATTGGGTAGTGTTTGTTGTACTGCTTAACTTGGGTTTGCAATTTTTTGTTCATACTCAAGCAGTTAAGAAGTTGGGCCCCTTGGAATGGATACTTAACACTCCATCTCATCACCGCGTACACCATGGGCGCAACCCGCAATATATTGATAAAAACTATGCAGGGGTATTAATTATCTGGGACAGGCTGTTTGGCAGTTTTGAGCCAGAACTTGAAACCGTTGACTACGGCATTACTCAACCAGTGAACAGTTTTAACCCCTTGGTGGTTACCTTTAGTGAGTGGCAAAGTATGTTTAAGCAGGCTAGTGCTCCGGGTTTAAGCATCGCTCAGCGCTGGCGATTATTGTTTGCCCCGCCCGCAAAGCAAACCAAAGACTAACTTTTTAACAACTCGGCTTGATCTTAAGTTTCGCTTAACTATAATAAGTTTCGATTCGAAACTTAGCTAATGGCATTATGATCAAACGAAACACTCAGCAGCGCCGTCGCCTTATCTTAGATCGCCTCGCCGAACATGGTGAAGTAAAGGTTGATGAACTTGCTCACGCTTTTGAAACCTCAGAAGTTACGATTCGAAAGGATTTAGCTAGTCTAGAAGCTAATGGCTTGTTGCTAAGACGTTACGGCGGCGCAGTGCCTATCCCTAAGGAATTGATCAACGAACCGCACGACGAGCAAGTGTCCGAGCAAAAGCAAGCAATTGCCAAGTCTGCTGCCGGGCTAATTCGTGATCATAATCGGATAATTATCGACAGTGGCAGCACTACCGCAGCGCTACTGCCAGAGCTATCTGAGAAAGAAGGTTTGGTGGTAATGACTAATTCTTTAAGTATTGCTGGCGCTTTACGCGAACTAGAAAACGAGCCAACACTTTTGATGACCGGTGGCACCTGGGATACTCACTCAGAAGCGTTTCAGGGCCAAGTGGCAGAACAAGTATTGCGTGCTTACGATTTCGACCAATTGTTTATTGGCGCAGACGGTATCGATGTGGCACGCGGATCGACTACCTTTAATGAACTAGTCGGTTTAAGCCAAGTGATGGCTGAGGTTGCCCGCGAAGTCGTGGTACTGGCCGAGTCCAATAAAATTGGCAGAAAAATTCATAACCTAGAGTTGGCATGGTCGAAGATCTCAACTTTAGTAACAGACAATCAGCTAGAGCCTAGCGTGGCTGAGCAAATCCGTGCTCAGGGCGTTAATGTGGTAATAGCCCAATAACTTTATCGACAAGGAAATAACTATGTGTGGAATTGTAGGAGCGGTAGCTCAGCGTGATGTAGCAGATATTTTGGTTGAGGGACTACGCCGCCTAGAATACCGTGGTTACGACTCATCGGGTGTAGCAACCATCACTGCCGATGGCGAATTAAGCCGAGTGCGCCGTTTAGGTAAAGTACAAGAACTCGCCGATGCCTTAGGAGGCAACCCTGTACTTGGCGGCACCGGTATTGCGCATACCCGTTGGGCCACCCACGGCGAGCCTAGTGAGCGTAATGCTCACCCACATGTTTCTTGTGAAACCATTGCTGTTGTGCACAATGGCATCATCGAAAATCACGCTGAGCTTCGTGAGCAGCTTATTGCCAAAGGCTACACCTTTGCCTCAGATACCGACACCGAAGTCATTGTTCACTTGGTCGAACACAAGATTAAACATCACCAAAGTTTGGTAGAAGCGGTGCAATCTGCAGTGGCCGAGTTAGAAGGTGCCTACGGCATGGTGATTGCCGATAAACGCGATCCAAGCCGTTTAGTGGTAGCACGCTCTGGCAGCCCATTAGTTATTGGTTATGGTGTTGGCGAAAACTTCATTGCATCTGACCAACTAGCATTACTACCGGTAACTCGCCGTTTTGCCTTCTTAGAAGAAGGTGACGTTGCCGAAGTAACTCGCCAAGGTGTTAGCATTTTTGATGAAAATGGTGAGCCAGTAGAGCGCGAAATTAGCGAGTCTACTGCCTCTCACGATGCTGGCGACAAAGGTCAATATCGCCACTACATGCTTAAAGAAACTTACGAGCAGCCAATTGCGATTCAACGTACTTTAGAAGGTCGTTTACAAGCTGGCAAAGTGCTCGATAGTGCCTTTGGCCCTAAAGCCGCAGAGATTTTACCTACCATTGAGCACGTGCAAATTATTGCCTGTGGTACTTCTTATAACTCTGGCATGGTAGCTCGTTATTGGTTTGAAGAGTTGGCAGGCATTCCATGTAACGTAGAGATTGCCTCAGAGTTTCGTTACCGCAGGTCATTTACGCCTAAAAATAGCTTGCTGGTTACCCTTTCGCAAAGTGGTGAAACAGCCGATACACTAGCGGCCTTGCGCTTAGCGAAAGAACAGGGCTATACCTCTAGCTTAACCATTTGTAACGTTGAGGGTTCATCTTTAGTACGCGAATCAGACATGGCTTACTTGATGAAAGCTGGCACCGAAATTGGCGTAGCTTCAACCAAAGCCTTTACAGTTCAGCTAGCTGGTTTGTTAATGTTGGTTGCGGCGATTGGTCGTAATAAAGATGTATCAGCAGACTTGGAAGCACGCATTGTGGGTGCTCTGCAATCGCTACCTGCCAAGATTGAACAAGCTTTAACGCTAGACGGTGCCATTGAAGAGCTAGCCGAAGATTTTGCCGACAAGCACCACAGCTTATTCCTTGGTCGCGGTACCCAATACCCAATTGCCATGGAAGGTGCGCTTAAGCTAAAAGAGATTTCTTACATTCACGCTGAAGCTTACGCCGCGGGCGAGTTAAAGCATGGTCCACTCGCGTTAATTGATGCTGAAATGCCAATTATTGTGGTGGCACCTAACAACGAGCTGTTAGAAAAGCTTAAATCAAACGTGGAAGAAGTACGTGCCCGTGGCGGTATTTTGTATGTGTTCGCTGATAAAGACGCCAAGTTTGAAAGCGACGAAACCATGCGAGTGATTAATGTTCCACATGTCGATGAGCTAATTGCGCCTATTGTGTACACCTTGCCAATGCAGCTATTGTCTTACCACGTAGCCCTGATTAAAGGCACCGACGTAGACCAACCAAGGAACTTAGCTAAATCTGTAACGGTTGAATAAAATCAAATGCTTAAACACTTTCGTGTTGAAGGGTAATTAAGTTTTAAGCAGTAAAGGCCGCTTTTTGAAGCGGCCTTTTTTATTAGAAGCTAGTTGTCTTTTAGCTTCAATTTTAGTGTGTAATAAAGCATACCGTCAGCCGTAATTTGGCGTAGCCAAGCATCTCAAGGTTTGGTACATCAAGCGGTGCGTAGTTGGGTGCAACAAAAACAAATAGCGGGAGAGATGGCCAAATAAGCTTTACTATCTTTAAGTAACCACCAATATGGAGCTTTATGAAAATCTTAATTTGCCTTCTCGTGTTGCTGCCCTGGTATGCGCTTGCGGCACCAGTGCATGTAGATGTGCAAGGAATTAGCTCAAGCCAAGGGCAAATAGTGCTTAGAGTATGGGACTCTAGTGAAAGCTATTTAAAGCTGCCTATTTTTAGTAAAACCGTGCCAGTAAAAAATGTGGCTAACGGTGAGTTACGCATTAGCGTGAGTGAGCCCCTCCCAGCCGAGTGTGCGATAAACGTTTATCATGATAAAAATGCTAACGGAGTTCTCGATACCAACTGGTTTGGCATTCCCAAAGAGCCAACAGGAATGAGTAACAACCCCAAGGGGAAATTTGGCCCTCCAAGCTACCAAGACGCTAAAATTAAACTATCTGGGCAAGAGCAGGTAATTCGAATTAAAATTGAAGAAATTTGAGCAATTGCTTATTGTTGATTCATAGCGATTAGCAGATCGCCTCTTCACTAAATTGGGCTGCAGGATGCAGCTTCAACGCAACAAGGATAGTAATGAGAAATCCTCTAGGTTTTTGCCTTGGCATATTTGCTCTGTTTACCTTGGCTGCTTGTTCTAGCAAAACCGTGATTCCAAGCGGTGAGCGAGAGGCTGTGCGACAGCAAGTTGAGCAACAAGCCAAAACGGCTATTGAGCGCTTGGTAGCACTAAATCCCGACCTACAGCAAGAACTCGACCAAGCCGAAGGCTACTTCTCCTCTGAGCTATCTAGCTTTAAGGTACCAGTGTTAGGAAAGTCCAGCGGCTTGGGTGCGCTTTACAATAAGCAAGACGACAGCATTACCTATATGGACGTGGAGCGCTACGATGTAGGCGTGGGCCTGGGTTTAAGCTCCTATTACATTATTGGCTTGTTCGAAGATCAGCAGAGTATAGACGCCTTTACTCAAGGTGGTTGGGGCACTGGCGTGTCGGCCGAATGGCGTTTGGGGGAAAGCGGCCAAACCTATGCTAGTACCATAGAAGTGAACCAACACAACATTCCAGCATACGTGGTGAACGATAGCGGAGCTAATGTTTCGGGCTCTGCGGTATTGGTGAATTTATCGCGCAATGAAGAACTTACCGATAGCGGCTTAAACAAAACCACTTTACCCATGCGTGATACTAAATCACCAGGCAGCCAAACTGAGCACTCGCCACGAAAATGGGACCGGGTATTGCCATTTTATGGGCAGCGAGTGATTGATTTGGGCTACGATCTTCCCTTGCCTATTGGCATTAGTTTTATCTATGTTGATACCTACCAGCACATGGATCTCGATGAGTTGGAAGTGGGTGCTGGTGGCAGTGGTGCCAATGTACCCATCGATTTTGTTGCCTTTAGCGATAATGATAATCACACCCAAACGCCACAGATTAAAGTGGACGCTTGGATATTTCCTTTTATGAATGTGTTTGGCACCTTTGGCCGAATTACCGGCGAAGCCAACGTCAATTTTGCGCTAAACGGTGATGATTTACTGGAGCAGTTAGAAATAGATTGTTCCGGCATTATTAGCCACCCTGCTTGTCGCGTATTAGAAGGTAAAGAAACGGTGCCGTTTAATGTGAATGTAGACGTAGACGGCTATAGCTATAGTGTCGGTACGGTATTAGCCGGCGGCTGGCGCTCTTACTTTTTGGCAGTACCGCTCACCTTTACCTATGCCGATATGGACAGAACCAACAGCGACGGCATTGTGTTTAGCGCTGTGCCGCGGGCTGGCAAATTGTTCCAGTTTGAGGATGACCGCAGCTTAGCGGTATATGGCGGCGTAAGTTATTTGGATAGTGAATTACGCATCGACGGTAACCAGCCAATTCCCGGCACCGATCTCTCTATCGACTACAAAATTCGCCAAGAAAATACCGATAAATGGCAGGGGTTAGTGGGCGCTAACTTCAACTTTAATGCCTATTGGTCAGCCATGTTTGAATATGTAGGTTTTGGTGGCGATCGCCGCCAGTTTATTGCTGGTTTAAATCGTAGGTTTTAGTTCGCTTAGCTGAGCGCTTATGCTTGGCAGCGCTGACTTTGGTTGTACTTGATGAACAGCCACTTGTTCACATAGGTTAAACTGCATAAAAACGTTAAGTTCTTTGCTTAAAGCCTCGCTAAACTTGGTTATGTCTTTAATGCTTGGCTCCAATACCAAGTTGTAAATGTGCAAGGTGCGAGTTTGGCGCTCGGCTTTGCAATCCATTCTTGCGACTAGTTGGCCTTCCCACAAAATAGGTAAACAAAAATAGCCGTATTGGCGCTTCGCTTTTGGCACATAGCATTCGATAAGATAATCGAAGTTAAACAGCTGCTGCAGACGTTTACGTTGAATTACTAGGTTGTCGAAGGGCGACAAAATCTTTAGTTTGCTGCGAGCCAGCGGTTTGTTGAGTAAGCTTAAGCTGTTTTCTAGCGCGTAATAAGTTTGCCCAGCAACCGCTACTTTAATGACCTCACCGTTTAATAACATGTCATTTAAACAATGATTCAAGGGGCCTTTCAGGTTCTTAAGTAAATAACTCATCTCGCTTACCAGACCAATGCCGTTAGCACTTAAGTAGCGCTGGATTAAGTGTCTGCAGTATTCTTGCTGGCTAGGAATGCGGGTATCTGTATTGCTTGGCAATACTTTTTCGGTAAGTTGATAAACCTTATGAAAGTTATGGCGATAAGGCACCATTAAGTCGCCTTGCATAAACAAACATTCCAAGGCTTGTTTTGCCGGCTTGCTTGCCCAATCAGCAGTCTTTTTTCCCTGATGCTCAAAGTCTTTGGCCATGAGTGGGCCTTCATCGGCAATTCGCTTTAACACCGCATCCATTAAGCCGTGGTTTTTTTGATACCAGTGCTTTTGTTGGCCATTGGCAAAAGCCTGTTTACGTAGCAAGCTAAAGCGGTAATCTCGCATCGGTAAATACGCTGCTGCATGAGACCAGTATTCAAATACTTGGTGCTTACGCATTAGGGTATCGAGATGACTTAACTGATAGCGAGGGTTGCGGCACCACAAAGTATGGTGATGAGCGCGCTGAATTACCGATATAGTGTCTATTTGCACGTAACCTAGCTGTTCTATCGCCGCTAGGCTGGCGTCAAGCGCCGAGCCTTTGGTTTTAGCAAATGGCAAGCACTGAGAGTGTAAAACCAGTTTTCTGGCTTGTTGCAGGGAGAGCTTTTCGGTCATTGGCAACGCTTAAGTGGTAATAATAGCAACAGCTTAGCCTGCCTTACGTTGCTAAGCTATGGCAAACCAAGCGCTAGCCTTGGTTTATTTTAGCTGAAGGTAGCTGCTTATTTGCTTGTCTTCTATCCAGTTTTTGGTGGTTTCGTTGAAAGACAAAAAGTGAACTGAGTTTAGGTGATCGTCAAAGGCTTGTTGGTGTTGGTAAACCTCGTAGAGATAAACCTGATTGGTGTTCTCTGTTGATTGGCACACATCAAACTGCAAGCAGCCTGGTTCTTGTTTCAAAGAGGTGGCTGCATTGGCCAGCATCTCTGGCAAGAACTTGTCTAAATAAGCTGGTTTAATTGAGAACAGCACAGTGATCACGTACATGGTTGATCTCCTGATGGTTGATTTATAACTTACCCTTGTAGGCGTTTTGTAAGTACTCGACTTGCTGTTGGTTTAAGTAATTTACTTGCTGTTGGCCCAGCAAGAGTTGTAGTTTGCAGCTTTCTTCGAGCTCTTCCATGGCATACAGCGCTTTTTCCGGGCTATCGGCGGCTACTATTGGCCCGTGATTGGCCATTAATACGCCACGGTAATTAGCTGCTTGTTGCTTTAGGGCATCCACCAAACCGGTGCTGCCCGGAGGATGATAATCAACCATAGCAATTGCTCCTAAACGCATGCGCAAATAAGGAGTAAGCGCAGGGATTGCGTCACTTTTGTTTAAGCCTTTTAAGCAGGACACTGCCGTGGCGTAAGTGCTGTGCAGATGCAGCACGCAGCGCATGGCGGGCTGCTGTTGATAAAAACATTGATGCAGCAAAAACTCCTTAGATGCGGGCTTGCCACTCACTAAATCTCCCTTGGCATCCAAAACCGATAAGTCGTCGTATTCAAGAAAGCCAAAACATGAATTAGTCGGAGTGACTACAAAACCTTGGTCTAGGGCAATGCTCATATTGGCGGAGGCGCCGCCGGTAAGCCCGCGTTGAAAAATTGATAGTCCGAACTTAATAATGCAATGTTTGGCCTGCTCCAGTTGCTGGGCGTGGTTCATGCTTGCGCTCCCAATTGTTGAATTAAGCTCAAGGCTTGGTTAAAGAAGTGTTTGTCGCCAAAGTTGCCAGACTTTAAGGCAAGGCTAATAGCACGCTGATCGTTAGATTGCATAATTGGAACGCCCGGGCAAATGGATGGCCCTATGTTAAAACTGCTTATGTTCAAGGCGCTTACCACTGCGCCAGAGGTCTCGCCGCCTGCTACTACAATATTGCTGGCTTTAGATTGCACCGCCGTTTGCGCTAGTAGGTTCTCAATTTTCTCTGCAATGTTTTGCTGGCCCAGTAACTGTTGAGTTTGGCTTACTTGTTCTGGTGCTTGCGAGGAGTAAACCAATACTGCTGGAGCCTGTTGCTGGTGTATCCAGTCCAATATGTGTTTTAGCTTAAGTTCACCTTTGGCCAGCTTCACGGGATCAACACAAAATTGCGGTAAAGCGTTGGCCTCGGCAATTTGTTCTCGGGTTGCCTTGGAGCATGAGCCTGCAATTATCAGCACCGGTTGAAGTAAGGGTTTTACCGCGCACTGATGTTGCTGGGAAAGCGAGTGTCCTCGCGCTGTTAATAGCTGCGCCATGTATTCAGCTAAGCCAGAACCGCCAGTTAGCAGCATTGCTGGTTGTTGGGCGATGAGTTGAGCTATTTGCGATAAATGTTGTTGATTGATGCAGTCACAAATTAAGTAACGTGCCTGTTGCTGGCTTGGGTTTAGTTGCTTTGCATTTAAATCATCAATACTTAGGTGTTCAATGGCTTGCTGATAAGCAGTGGAAACTTGTGGCCTAAGTAGCTCGGCTACCCGCGAATCGTCCATTGGCGTGAGCGGGTGGTCTTTTAATGGGCTATCACTAAGCAATTGCTGATAAACAAACAAATGCCCCTGATAAACGGTTCTGCCATTCGCTGGTAAGGCTGGGCAAATAATCGCTTGAGCTAAGTTTAGTCGCGCTAACAGGGCATCGATGACTGGGCCAATGTTACCTTTTGCCGTGGAGTCAAAGGTGGAGCAATATTTGAAGTAGAAGTATTGGCAGCCCTGTTCAAGCAAAAAATCTAAGGCTTGCAGGCTTTGCTCGAGCGCTTGTTCCACCGCTACGGTGCGGGTTTTTAAGGCTAGCACAATCGCGTCACTATTAAGGGTTTGCTTGTGAATGCTGGCTAAGTTATTGATTTGAATGCAGCTCATGCCACCTTTCACTAAAAAGCTGGCCATGTCGGAGGCGCCGGTGAAGTCATCAGCAATAACGCCGAGTAGCGGTTTTGTTGCCATTGCTTAATCCCTTAAGTACAAAAACTAATCGCAGTATAGATTGATGAATAACTTAATGTATACATTAATTTGTGTAATAATCCCAAAATCAATAGAGAATTTGGCTCTAACTAATCACTTACTGGAAGAGTAAATCGATGTCTGTAACTACCAAACGCCAAGACCTACCGCTCGCTCAGGTGGCTTATCAAACCTTGCGCGAGTTAATTTTGAACAATGAGTTTAAAGTGGGAACTCAATACCTAGAAAAGGTATTGGTAGAGCGTTTGAATATTAGTCGAACTCCAGTGAGGGAAGCTTGCGTGCGCTTAGAGCGGGAAGGTTTAATTGAGATTCAGCCGCGCCATGGTATTCGGGTTAAGCCTATTTCTCCTGATGATATGCGTGATATCTACGAAATTCTCACCGCTTTAGAGTCGCAAGCGATTGGCACCTTGGCGAGCAAGGGGTTAAGCGAGCAACAATTACAACGTTTAGAAAAAACTACTGCAAGAATGGCCGAGGCTCTGCAGCAGGATAACTTAGAAGCTTGGGCCGAAGCGGATGAAGAATTTCACCACACTCTATTGGATCTCACCGACAACCAACGGCTAAAAGATGTGGTATTACAGTTTTGGGGGCAGGCACACCGAGTACGCTTTGTTACCTTGCACCTGCGTGATACGCCACATGATTCAACCAAAGATCATAGTGAAGTGGTGCAGGCTATTCGCGAACGAGACCCAATTAAAGCAGCCGATATTCATCGTGAGCATAGGATTAAAGGCGGCAAAGCCATGGTCGCCCTGTTAGAAAAACTGCGTTTAGCCAATATCTAAGTTGACCCACTGGGTTGCTCGTTATTCCAAGCCGCTTCTAGCGGCTTTTTTAATGGCTGCAGTAGCTGTGCTTCATTATTCGCTGGTCAAATATTTGTTAATTAAATGTTGACAAAGCAAACCATCGGTATACATTTATGTACAAATTAATGTATACATTGATTGTTGGCAGAAACTTCACTTGCCCAATTCACAAGGAGTGAATGCAGCTTATGAGCAAACAGATATTTGAAATTACCGTGTTTCCTGGCGATGGCATAGGTATAGAAATTACCCCTGCGTGCTTAGCGTTGATCCAGGCGGCAATTGATAAAGTTGGTGGGCTAAAGCTTAACTTCACCAGCTTTGAAGCAGGTGCGAACTACTACCAACAACACGGCATTGCACTTCCTGAGCAGGCCATGGAGCACGCCAAAAATTCTGACGCGACCTTGTTGGCGTGTATGGGCATGCCAAGTATTCGTTATCCCGATGGCCGTGAAATTGCTCCCCAGTTAGAACTGCGTGAAACCTTAGATTTATTTGCTGGCGTTCGCCCGGTAAAAACCTTGCCCGGTATTCCGCTACCGTTGGAAGACGCCCGCGGTAAGCAGCTGGATTTTGTATTGATAAGAGAGAGTACCGAAGGCCTATTTGCGAGTCGAGAAAGCTTTAGCATTAACGGTAGTGGCAAGGAAGAGTTTGCCACAGACACCCAAAAAATTAGCCGTAAAGGCTGTGAGCGGCTGTTTGAGTTTGCCTTTAGCTTAGCCAAGCAGCGCAAGGGTTTAGGTTACAAGGGCGAAGTAACTTGTGTAGATAAAGCCAACGTATTGGGCTCGTTTTATTACATGCGACAAATCTTTGATGAGGTTGCCGCCAATCACCCTAGTTTAGCGGCTTCACATATATATGTTGATGCTGCTGCATTGCAGTTGGTGCGCCAGCCTTGGCAGTTTGATGTGATGGTTACCGAGAATATGTTTGGCGACATATTGTCGGATTTAGGTGCTGGGCTAATGGGAGGCATGGGCATGGCGCCATCGGCAGATATTGGCGAGCGACATGCGGTGTTTCAACCTTGTCACGGCAGCGCCCCGGATATTATTGGTCAAGGCAAAGCCAACCCCACCGCGATGTTTATGTCGGCGGCGATGATGCTGAACTGGCTGGGTTTGCAACACCAAAATAGCGATATTCAACAGGCTGGAAGGTTTATCGATAAGGCCATTGAGCTGGCTTATGCCAGTGGAGAAATTCTGCCATATGAGTTAGGCGGCAGCGATGGTACAGAAGTCATCACCAATAAAGTATTTAGTAGTTTGGCGTTACTTTAAGTTTATAAAAATAAAGAACTAATTCACGTTCAAATCTGCGTAGTAATCAGCCTTGAATGTCGATTAAGCAGAAACAATCTATGATTCTGAAGAGGGCATAACATGAAAGCTAATTATAAATCTAAAATCGCATTATTTGCGGCAAGCGCCACCTTAGTGCTGGCGAGTATCAGTCAGCCGGTTATGGCGGCAAAAACCTATCCGTCTCGCACCATTACAAATACCGTGGTGTGGGGTGCTGGTGGTGGTACCGACAGTATTAACAGAATGATTATGGCTGAAATGGCCAAAGCCTTGGATGTGAGCATTAAGGTGACGAATAAAACTGGCGGGGTGGCTGGTTCGATTGGCATGAGCAGTGTGTTTAGCAAGAAAGCTGATGGCTACAACCTAGTGGGCTTATCCGAGTCAAACGTTACCGCGGCGGTAAATGGTGGTTGGGATCAGCGCTTTAATGTGTGGTCTCCCTTTATTGTTGGCGGTTCACCCGATCTTATCTCGGTGAGTGCTAGCTCCCCTTACAATAGTCTGCAAGAGTTAATTGATGCGGCTAAGCAGCAACCTGGCTCAATTAGAGCGGGTGCTGGTGGCGCGGGTTCAATTCATCACCTTAATTTGTTAGCGCTAGAAAAAGGCACCGGTGCGGCATTGAAGTTTGTTCCTTACCCTGGCTCTGCTCCTTCGCAAACTGCGGCGGCTACTGGAGAAATCACCGTTGTGGTTACCTCTGCTGCAGAGCAAGCAGCATTATTGCGCGCCGGCCAATTACGCCCCTTAGCGATGTTGGTTGAGCAAGATTTTACCATTCCTGATGTAGGCACGATTCCTTCGGCATTTAGCAGTTATGCTAGCTTGTCTGACTACTTACCGATTAGCCAAGCCATTGGCTTTGCAGTGCGAGATGATGCACCGGCAGAAGTAAAAGCTAAGTTAGGTGAAGCGTTTGAAGCGGCCATGGCCTCAGACACCGTCAAGCAATGGGCCGATAAAAACCTCTATTCGCTCAGTGGCGCACATGGCGCGCAGGCTAAAGATATTTTCTCTAAGCTTGAATCTAATTTCTCGTGGACCTTGTGGGAGTTAGGTTCGGCTAAAGTTGAACCCAGCCAATTTGGTATTCCTAAAATTTAAGTTTGTACTGGCATTGCTCTCTTGCCCACGGGGAAGAGAGCACCAATAGTGACATTTAAGTATTTGACTATACTTGGTTTTCAATACTTTCTTAGGTATACCAAATGAATCGCAATAATCCTGAAGGTGCCACTCGTTTACGCCAAACTGACTTTAAGGTGTCGGTTGTACTATTGGCTCTGTGCGCCTATTTAGCTTGGGAAACCTTGTCTTTTCCTATGAGTGGTAGTTTCGGCGGGGTAGATAGCCGCTGGTATGTTTCGCCAGCCTTGTTCCCGTTTATTTTGCTGTTGGTGCTAAGCATTGCCAGTAGCATATTGCTGATTAATGCGATTAAAAGTGCCGGTGATAGTGAGTTTTTTAAGCTGAGCCGCTGGATTGGTGATCATCGCAAAGTGATAAATCGAGATCGCTGGTATGTGATTGCTGCACTGTCTCTTTATATCTACTTATACATTCCTTCATTAGATTTTTACTTAGCGACTGTAATGTTCTTGCTAAGCCTATGTTTGCGATTTTATGTGGACAACAACAAGCTAAAAAACGTGATTATTCAAACCAACTTGGCCTTGAGTATATTTATATTGGCGATGCGTTGGATGTTTGTCCCGCAGTTTTATTGGTTGGCTATGGAAGCAACGGTCGATGAGCCACTAATACTTGCCTGTGATGCTGGCGCGATCATCACAATTGTAGTGTGTTTACTGTTGCTATGGCTAAGTCCTGTGAGTCAACAAAAACGTCATCACATTCTAATAACAGCGCTAGCTGTACCCCTGTTACTGGTGTTTTCTTTCAACTTTCTATTACAGGTGCCTATGCCGGTGGAATATGGCTCGGTCATCAAATTAATGGAATATATCTGGTATGAAATTTTAGCTTTGTAGCGGCCTCTGCAGGCTAAATAGGACAACAATAATGATGGACCAGTTTGCACATTTTTTTGGAATTTTGTTTGAGCTTTGTACAAGGCCAAGTAACTTGTTGGTATTGTTTGGCTCAAGCTTGCTCGGCATTTTATTTGGCTCTATGCCAGGCTTAACTGCTACTTTGGGCGTGGCCTTACTGACAACACTTACCTACAACCTGGATACTAGTACCGCGCTAATATCGCTATTGGGCATGTATGTGGGGGCGATTTATGGTGGCTCGTACCCAGCAATTTTAATCAATATTCCTGGTACGCCTGCTGCTGCAGCAACCGCCATGGACGGTTACCCTTTAGCGCTAAAAGGTGATGGCGGGCGAGCCTTAGGTTTAACCACTACCGCTTCGCTAATTGGTACGGTAATTGGGCTTATTTGTTTGGTGGTATTATCGCCACTTATTGCCAGTTTTGCCTTGCAATTTACCTCTTGGGAGTTCTTCTTACTGGCGTTATTTGGCATTGTAATTAGCGGCACCTTAACCAGCAGTGATTTGGTGGTTAAGGGTTGGATAGCCGGATTTATTGGCTTGTTTATGGCCACCATCGGCCGCGATACCCTGCAGTTTTATCCCCGTTATACCTTTGAGCAAAGCCAGCTAGATAGCGGTTTGGAGATTGTGCCAGTGTTAATCGGTGCTTTTGCTATACCACAAATTATTAGGGTGCTAGCCGAGAAACAAACTCTGCGAAAAGCAGAAAAATTTGGTCGAATTTTGCCAGATTTCCGCACCATTGCGCGCAATATTAAACATATCGTTCGTTCTTCAATGATTGGTGTTGGCATTGGCTCGGTACCTGGTGTAGGTGAAGATATTGCCGGTTGGGTTTCGTATAGCACCGCAAAAAACACCTCCACTAAACAGCAACAAGAGGAGTTTGGTAAAGGCAGTGCAGCGGGTTTGGTTTCTTCTGAAACCGCGAACAATGCCAGCATTGGTGGGGCGCTGATCCCATTGCTTACTCTGGGTATTCCGGGTAGCCCGCCTGCAGCGATGTTATTGGGTGCATTGTTGTTACATGGAGTGGTTCCGGGCCCTACTATTGAAGCGGAACACCCCGGATTTTTACTAGAAATCACCGCCATTATGGTGATGGCTTCGTTTGCTATGTGGGCAAACGGTATGCTGCTAGCTAAACAAGTGATAAAGATTTTAAGCATCCCTAGCCCTCTGTTTATACCGGTTGTTGGGGTGTTATGTATTTTGGGCTCTTACGCCTTGGGTCTTAATTTGTTCAACCTGTATTTAATGTTACCGGTGGGCATTGTGGCTTTTGTGTTGAGCGAGAATAAGTTCCCCATCTCACCGCTTGTGATTGGCTTGGTGTTAGGTGGAATGGCTGATGAAAGCTTACGCCGTGCCTTGATGATCTCCGACGGTAGTTTTTTGCCAATGTTGCAACGGCCAGTGTGTTTAATTTTGGTGTTGTTTATTTTGTATTTCTTGTTATCACAATTTGGCCCCGTAAAGCGTTGCACTCAGCGTTTGTTTAGCCGATTTAAACCAGCCGTGGGAGGCTAACCATGAGCTCTAAAAACCTTAAAGTTGTGGCGGTGGGTGCGGGCTACTTTAGCCAGTTTCATTATGAGGCTTGGCAGCGGGTAGTTGGTGCTGAGGTGGTGGGAAATTGCAATCGCCACATAGAGGCCGCAAATGAGATTGGCAAACGTTATGGCATTGCTCAGCAAAGTAACAACTTAGCGCAGCTTATTGAGCAAACTCAGCCAGATATTGTAGACATTATCACTCCGCCACATACTCACCTCCAACAGCTAGAAATTGTTTGTGAAGCTGGCGTTGATGCGATTATTCAAAAGCCTTTTGGTGAGTCTTTGGCGCAAGCGAAACAGCTCACCGCTATGGCGGAACAAGCCGGTATCAAGTTAATTGTGCACGAGAATTTTAGGTTTATGCCATGGTATCGAAAAATTAAACAGTTGCTTGATGACAAAGTGCTTGGGCGGCTACTCAATGTGCAATTTAATCTGCGCCCCGGCGATGGCCAAGGGCCGGAAGCTTACTTAGAGCGCCAACCTTACTTTCAGCAAATGGAAAAGTTTTTAGTGCACGAAACGGCGATTCACTTAGTAGATACTTTTCGTTACTTGTTTGGTGAAGTGGAAAACGTTTATGCCAGTTTGCGTAAGTGTAATCCGGTTATTGCAGGCGAAGACGCTGGCCTGATTGTGTTTGGTTTAGCAGGCCAGCTACAAGCAGTGTTTGATGGCAATCGCTTACTTGACCATAAGGCTGACAATAAGCGCACCACTATGGGAGAAATGCTGATCGAAGGTGGCCAAGCTAGCCTGCGTTTAGATGGTGATGCCAATATTTTTCTGCGCAACTTTGGCGACAATAACGAGCAACAAATTGATTACTCATGGCAAGCGAAAAATTTTGGTGGAGATTGTGTTTATCAGCTTATTGAGCATGTGGTGGCGCACTATCAGGACGGAGCCGAGCTAGAGAATCTCGCTCAGCAGTATTTGCGAAATATCGAAATTGAGAATGCAATTTATCAGTCTCATCAACAACAAAAGCGAGTGAGTATTTAATGTCGCAAATTAACCTATTTAACCAGCCCTTAGTTAAGCTGGGCCAGCAGCTAACTCGGCCAGAATGCGTATTAACCAATGTTTTTGGCGATGTATTTGTCTCGGATTTTAGAGGCGGAGTAAGTCGTATCGCAGCAAATGGTGAGCAAAGTTATTGGGGAGGAGCGCACCCAGAATTTGGCCCTTTGCAAACCAATGGCTTTGCCATGCTAGCCGACGGCAGCTTTCTTATTGCGCATTTAGGGGCCGAACAAGGCGGAGTATTTAAACTCACTAGAGACAATGCAATTTATGATTGGCTGCTGGAGGTGGATGGCGTGGCGCTGCCTCCCACTAATTTTGTTTATCTAGACCATCAAGGACGCATTTGGATTACCGTGAGCACTCGCACTCAACCTAGAGCCGATGCTTATCGTAAAAGCTGCGATGACGGTTTTATTGTGCTGGTAGATGAGCAAGGTGCTCGCATTGTTGCCGACGGTTTGGGCTACACCAATGAGCTTTGGGTAAACCCCGAAGGGACAGAGCTATATGTAAATGCAACCTTCTCTCGCGAGCTGATTAAGTATCAAATCGTAGATGACCAGCTGCTCCAAGCACAAGTCATTACCCAGTTCTCTGCCGCGACCTTTCCTGATGGATTAACCATGGATATTAGTGGCAACTTGTGGGTAACCAGCATTGTGAGTAATCGGGTGATTCGAGTTAGTCCAAATGGTGAGCAGCAAATATGGTTAGAAGACTCCGACGATGAGCACCTAAGGTGGGTTGAACAAGCCTTTCAGGATGATGTTATGGGAAGGCCGCATTTAGATGGCAACCCGGCTAAGCTGCTTCGTAATATTTCATCTCTCGCGTTTGCCAAGGATGGCATTCTTTTAGGATGTTTATTGGGCAACAGCATCACTAAAATTAAAACAGATATTATAGGGATTAAACCTGCACATTGGCGTTTTAAGTAGGGCGTAACAAGCGCTCGGGTAAAAGGAAGTTCGCGGTACTTCAACCTTACAACTTTGGCTTCCGCGTGGTGTCGATAAGTGCGATTAGTGCTTAGCTCCTTGAGGGAAACAAGCCATTTACGCAAATGATGTAGTTAAGTGCTAAGTACGGCTGCATGTTGTTAACGGCTAAGTTACTCCCTTTATTCTGTTGACTAATTTCGATAGCACTCGCTCCCATGTCGGCATTGGCTGCGCTATTGGAATAGGAAATTGAGGATGCACTCGCATCGTTAGCCCAAATGGCGCCCACTGGAGTTTGGGCATTACCTGGGCCATTAAGGCATTTAGCTTTAACGGTAACTTGGTGGTTATGGCTAGGCATTTGGCTTTCATTAAGAATGTGACTTTCTGCTCCACCATGCTGACCTAGTGGATACTGAGGCAAGCTTTGTCCTTGGCCAGCACTAATAGGCGTGCGCCCTCTTAAGTCGGGTAATGCAAAGCTGGTTCTTCCATCACCGCCATAAATTGTTCCTATAATTGCAAACAAAGCTTGATTGCTTGAAATCGCCAAAATTTGACCATGACAAAATTCCCAATCTCGTGGTGCGTAATTTCCCGCAAAAATAATAACCTGGCCTATATAAGCTTCCATAATAAATGTTCTCCTGAGTGTTTGCTTGCACCTACCCACTACTTAAAATACGCGCAGGTGTAGCTGAGGTATTAACTACCTCTGCCTGTGTTAATTGGGTTTAAGACTGCGCTTGGCGGTATCGTTTAAGGCCTAATAGTGCTGCAACAAATAACAATATGCTGCTAGGCTCCGGAACCGGGTTTGGTGGTTGGCTGCTATCTTCGGTATTAATCACTAAGTTTGAATAAATTAAGCCATAACGATTGTTGTCTGACTCGGTGACTTCTGCAGTTAGTGCATTGGTTGATAAGCCAGTACCGCCAATATCTAAATCGGCAGTAAACAAGCCATCACTGAGATCGGCAAAAAAGCTCGCGTCTAAATCAAAGCTATATACGTCATATTGCAGGTCGAGTGAACCTCCTCCGGCCTCAAAGCGATTATCAAGTTCGCTGGTTAAATCATTACCATCTAGAGAAAAAGCATCAAGCTGGCTACCTGACGAGGCTGAGTCAATATCCCATATGCCAAAGCTAAAGGTGGCGCTCACGATTGTGTCGGCAATGGCTGCGTAATTAAATGACCAGCTGGTATTGGCTGGGTTCGTGAGTATCTCGTGCCCGATAATGGCGTTGAAGGGCGCAGCTTGGCCACTTTGTGTTGGGAAAATGCTTGTAGCAAAGGCATATATGCCTTCATCTACTAAGCCTGAGCTGCCGTTGCCAAGGGTAATATCAATCACTCCTGCATTAGCTATTGGGCTAAGCAAAGACAGCGATACGACCGAGCGTGTAATTAATCTGTTAATAGAGTGGGGTTTCATTTTAACAATCCTTATCAATGCCACCATTATTGGCAACATTATCAAGTTGCATAAAATGTTCCATATCACTAAGTCTTTGTTGTATAGAAGCTAACCATTTCAAGCCTGTTTGAGTTGTAAATTTTACTGACAAAATTATTTGCTATTCAAAGAGGGGGAATATTTCCGGTTTAGGCAGTAAACTTAGTTAAATAGTCGGTTTTACTGTGCTATTACCATAGTTAAGAATGCTTGCAGCAAGGAATGCTAAATGATTGACCAAGAACTCGCCCAACTTGAATCGGTATACCAAACCATTGTCGACTTTTTAGTGAGATACAGCTTCCAACTAGTGGGTGCAATTATCATTGTGCTACTGGGTTTATGGTTTGCCGGCAAAGTCGCTAAGTGGTTATTTAATACCCTAGAGCACAAAGGTTTAGACATCACCCTCGCCAACTTCATTGCCAATGTGGTGAAAGTGCTGTTAATTAGCATTACGGTGATCATTGCCTTAGGCAAACTGGGTATTAGCATTACCCCCTTTGTGGCCGCTTTAGGTGCTATTTCTCTAGGTGCTGGCTTGGCGATTCAGGGCACTTTGTCTAATTATGGCGCGGGCTTAGCAATTATTCTCACGCGACCGTTTGTGCTTAAAAACACCATCACCGTAAAGGGCTACACCGGCATTGTTGAAGAAATTAATTTAGCCACCACGGTGCTAATTAATGAAGATAACGAGCGGGTGACCATTCCCAATCGCCACATCGTGGGCGAAATACTTAAGAACACCGAGCAAAATAGTTTGGTTGAAGGCGAGGTAGCGGTAGCTTATGGCAGCAATCCAGAGCAAGTTATTAGCCTAATCGAAGAGACCTTGGCGGCTATTGCCGAGGTTCAGCAAGCCCCTGCTACCAAGGTAGGTATTGATGCCTTTGCCGATAGCGGCATTAATATTAGTTATCGCTTTTGGGTGCCAACACCGTTATTTCATCAAACTAAGTTTGCCGCCAATCTGGCGGTGTTTAATGCCTTGCAACAAGCGGGTGTGCAAATACCTTTTCCACAACGCGAAGTGCGTATGCTATCGGGTGACTAATCTGCTAAGTGATTTAGTGCAAAGGATAAAATACAGTAAATAGCCTAGAAGAACTTACTAACTTAGTTCTCATTAATCTCGTATGGCTCTATGATTAATTTTTGACAAGATGTTGACTATACAGCCAGCATCAAAAAATCAGGGATGATCAATGAACATGCGAGAAGTGATATGGATGTTAAGTAAAAGTAAGCTTTGGGCTTTGTTGATTGGGGGGCTAGCTAGTGCCTCAATTAGCGCCTCCCCACAGTTACACTGGCAATCAAATAGCCAAGATTATTGGCAATTGTCTCGTTATCAAGATTTGCAATTTCAGCTGAGTTACTTGCCCTACTTTTCTAGAGTGAAAATGCAAACAGGACCGTTGATTATTAACGGAAACAACGGTGGCTTGTTAAATATTGACCAAGCCCTTCCTGCAAATTTAAACATCAATTATCAGGTGTGTGGTGAGCAAGTTGAAACCGACAGTATTCGTCAAGCTGTTGTGTGTACCGTTAATGATGGTGGGCGTGGCAATGTTAACCCTGAGCGTGTCGGTGCATCCACTCAAGGCCGTGATCTGTTGGCTATTCGCATGGGCAATCCTAATGGTACTCGAGTAATGGTGATTACCCAGCAACATGGCAATGAGCCGGCGGGTACCGAAGCAGCCCTGAGCATTGTTCGTTGGTTAAGCATCGGTTTTGGCCGCAAAACTAAAACCATTTTAGCTAACTTAGATCTGCTGGTTTTATTGCGTGCCAACCCTGATGGCGGCGAACCGGATCCAGATAATTGCAGTTTGAATCCTATTCCGGGAACGGTGATCGATAATGACTGTGCGCTCATTCGCCAAAATGTTGATCCCATGGCAGGCGGCGCCTTTGCCGAGAATTCAGAAGCAGACTTTGTGGGCATTGTCGGCCGAGGTTACGATTTAAACCGCTATCATCATGTGACTTTAGATAAACCCATTCGCCCGTTAGAAAGCCAAGCCATGGTTGCCGCAGCCTTAGCCTTTCAGCCCGAGGTTGTTCTAGATTTACACGGCGACTTACAAAAAACTGACTGCCAATTAGATTTTACCTCCATCAAACCAGCCCAAGTATTGGGGCAGTTACCCACCGTTAACTGCTTACATGGCCAAACCGCCCATAACTTTAGATTGTTAAGCCCCTTTGCCGATGCACTTCCGGGCTCACCGCAACAGTTTTTAGCGCAAAGCTTGGCGGTGAAAGTGATGAAAAAAATCGACCGGGTATTTGTAGGTTCAACCGGGCGCTTTTCTCAGGTGCAACTTGGTGCCGGAAATATTAGCAGCGGCGCGACAGCAAATTATCAACACATTGGAGCGGCGGCAGGAGGTTGGGAGACAGTAAATTTTGTACAAGATTTACGTGCCGACGTTACAGCTGTGCATCTTGGTCAGCCACAAATTGGCGTTAATCCAGGCCTACCGGACCCAAGCTTTCTGAGCAAACAAATTTGGATAAATCGAGTGGCCTTATTTGAAGCGCTCGCCACTTTAGCCAACTACAGCGACAATGCGCCAGACGATGGCAACGGCTTTTGTGATTACCCCTTAGCACAAGGCTTACAAGCAAGCTTACCGGTAGAATATTGGGGGCCACAAGCCACCAATGGCGCCGTGTTAATACCCATAGAGCCCAGCATTGGCGTACCTTTGTATATTAGCGGAAACTGCCCAGATAATCCTTTGTAAGCGGTTGGCGATTAATTTGCCGCAACTACCTTATTGCGGCCACTTTCTTTGGCTTGATATAGCGCTTCGTCGGCACGTTTTATCCATTGATCTAAGAAGCCAGAGTTGATTTCGGCTACGCCAAATGAGCTGGTTATGCGGGTTTCCTCACTTAGTATGGTGTTTTCGATACTTTTACGCAGGTGCTCTGCCAGGGCGCAAGCGCCTTTCAAGCGAGTGTGGGCGCATACTACTAAAAATTCTTCGCCGCCCCAGCGGGCCAAGTAGTCGCCCTCGCGGATTTGTTGACGCACCAAGTTTGCTAAGTTAACCAGCACTTTGTCGCCTTCGTCGTGGCCGTATTGGTCATTGATTTTTTTGAAGTGGTCTATGTCGAACAGAACGATACTGGCTGGCATGCCAATTTCAGCGTATTCGATAATGATATCGCCAAAAATACTGCTCAAACCGGCCCGATTAAAGCAGCTGGTTAGCGGATCGGTTTTGGCCATAAACTCGTAGTTATCGCGCTCAATGCTTAAGTAGCTGTTTATTTTGTTTAGTTCTAGCGCGTGTTTGTTTGATTGCTGGTGCTGCTCTTTTACCCCACGAGTTACGCTAAAAAAGGCGTAAGTAATACTGACTAACCAAATCCCCAATAAGGCCAAATATAAATCTTTGGCTTGCAACCATTTGCCAGAAAATTGGACTGAATGGAGTGATAACTCGATGTTTTTATCCTTAGTATTGTCACCAGTGAGCAAGCTAATGTAGGTGATCCTAGCATCTTGCTGCGAGTGCTGATTTTCACCCTGAGCAAACTGCCACCAAGAGGGTTGATATAAGCTATCTACATCAATGCTGTAACTGGCGCGCCCTTGCTTGGGCAAAATGCTTTGTTGGTGTAGGTGTAAATGTTTTGCATTGTGTTGAGTAAACACCTGTAGCCAAATGGAATCTGGTGCGGTGCTTTGAAAAGATAGATTTAGTTGGATGTTTTCAAAGTTGGCCAGAGTTATACCCTCTTGATTATTTTCCACTAACTTTAATTGCAAAGCACAGGCATCAGATTGCTGGCTATCGGAGATATTGCAAAACAGCGTGGCTTTGTTTTGTTGGCGCAATAACAAGCCTTTGCCAGCACGACCATCGGCGAGCTGAGTAGAAAGAGAAATGGGGGATTCTTCGTTTAGTGAGTAATTAAGGTGTCGCTCCATGCCTAGGTACTGCCAAAGCACCAATCCCAAAGAGATCAGAAATAGTACTGGGTAATAAATGTCGCGTTGTTGCTGATTCATAGTGTGCTTTAGCGTGGACAGAACAAAAACTTTACCTTGGTATTATTCACTAAATCCATGCTTTATAAAGGGTTGTACTACGCATTTATGAGATTATCTCTAAGGGCTAGCCTTACCAGCAGCACAGATTTGGCGTTTAGTTATTTAATGGCTCACAGCGCGACTTAAAAATCTGGTTGGTATTTTGCTGGCTGCGCGCTATGCGGTTCGCTCTAAGACACTCTTGGGCGCTAACTGGGTATTGGCTGTCCCAGGCTTGCATTAATTTGCGCTGACTACTGCTCATGTTAAATCGCTTATACGTCGCATCCATGTACAAATAACTGCGTGCTATAGGGCCTCGTGCTGCTTCTGGAGGCTGTACTTTGCGCTTCTCTATACGCATGTCGCAAGTTCCAAAGCTGGAAGTCTGGGTGCTTAGCATGGTGAAGTTGTAGTTAGAGCGCGCCGCATTTACCGCACCAATAGCTGGGTAAAGGTTATACATGTCGGCTTGCATTAAGCGGTATTCAGCATTGGTTTTCTCTGCGCAGCGCCTACCTTTGTATGTTTTTCCTTTGCTATTCACACATTGTGGATGGCCTTCACGCCATTCTACAAAGCTACGGCCAAAGTTTTCTGCAGGTACTACATGCTCTGTTTCGTAACGTCTTAGTCGATTGAGATACTTACCAGTGGCAAAGCCGGATGGAAGTGTGACGTTCTTTTTCTCGTCAAATTTAGCCTCGCAATACAGTGTTTTACGGGTACTTGGCTCCGCGTATACCTGTTGCAGTAATAAACGCTTGGCGGTGGTAAACGATTCAATGTTTTGATTGCCGGCGGCAGTTGCCAGCATAGGCAAAACCAAAACAAGCAATAAGGCACAGCGACCAAGGCTAGGGAGGGCTGTTTTTAAGTACATCTTAATCTTATAAATAACCGTAAAAAACAGCCCAAAATTTAGCATGCGGCTAGGATGTACAGCTAACTATCAATAATTGTGTTCAGCTTTGTTTGATTACTGAAGATTTATTGATAAAAAAAGTAAAAAACTTACTTGGCTTTGAAAGCGTTTTCTATCAAGCACCGCCTAGCTTGGGCGTATTTAGCTGATTTTCTGGCTTTTTTGCAAAGTTTCAAAGGGCGCGTTAGGTCACAAAAAACTCACTCTGGCTGAACTATCTTTGTGCCGTTTTGCCCTTGTTAGGGCAGCTAATCTGCCAGAGCCCATTAAGTAGTAGGAAGACTTACTGGCAGCAAACCAAACACAACAAGGATATGTTGTAGATGATTATATTCAGCGGGTGGACAAAGCATTCAGCAGTAGTGGCTGGATCGCTTCTCCTAACGGCGTGTTATAACGTTGGTGGAGAAGTTGAGGGCTTAAACGGCAAGTTAAGCCTGCAGTTAAACGAGAAAAAACCATTGGCCATCACTCAAGATGGTCCTTTTGTATTTAAAACTAAATTACCAGCGGAGCAAGCCTTTACCGTTGCGGTTGTTGACGAGCCGATGACACAATCTTGTGCGGTTACCCCCGAACAAGACGTGATGGCCGAACAAGACTACATGCAGCTGGTTGTTACCTGTGTCGACAAGCCTTGGGAGCCGCATTTCCCACCGGTGGCTAATCCAAATATTGATTTAACGCCGCCAACCGAGTTAGTACTTGCTGGCCCAAATCAGCTGCGTTTGAACTATATTGACCCGGCAGCGGCCACTCGTGAAGATGCTGCTGCGGATTACGCCTCGTGGTCGCTTCATTTATGGAACAACGCTGCTTGTGATGCGATTGCTGAGTCGGCACTAAATGCCGAATGGGCCGATCAATCTCTGGTACCAGCAGGTTATGATCAATATGGTCCATATTGGGAAGTGGATTTAAATAAAGAGTCTGGCTGTGCCAACGTGATTATTCGTGATGGCAGCCTTTCTAAGTTAATTGATGCCGATCTAGCTATTTCTTTTGACCAGTTCACCGATCGCAGCGTGAGCGTTATTCAAGGTAATAGCCAAGTATTTGATAGCCGCGAAGAGGCTTGGAATACTAACCCTCCTGGTTTGGGCATTATTAATGCCTCGGCCCACTTGGTTGATGCAAATACCTTGGTGTGGGCAGATGCCATTGCTGCAGATTATGTACGTTTGTACTCCTCTGCCGATGGTAGCTTTACGGTAAACAGTGATGGCACCGTAGACGGTGCTTACCAAATGGTGATGTTAGAGCCGGGTCAAGTGAGTGATGAAGCACAAGCCGCCTTCCCTCACCTAGACTTTAGCTCTGCTTATCAACTACCAGATGATGCAGACCTAAAGAGCTTGCTGAAAGGCGAAGTGGTAGCCATGGCGCTTACCGCCGAAGGTTATGTGTATAAAACTACCGAGGTGCAGTTTGCTGGCGCGTTAGATAGCTTATATGCCGCGGCCAATGATGATGCTGTTCAGCTAGGCGTAAGCCCTAGTCAAAAAGGTTATCAATTCCAACTTTGGGCACCAACGGCTCAATCGGTAACTCTGCAAACTTACAACAAACGTAAAAAAGCCAAGCGTGCTTACTCAATGGAGTGGCAAGCAGACTTAGGTACTTGGTTGGTTGATACGCGAGTTAAACACGGCCAATATTATCGCTACGTGGTAGAGGTTTATCACCCAGCTTCTGGTGAAGTAGAAACGCTAGAGGTAACCGACCCCTACTCGCTAAGTTTGGCGACTAACTCTCTGTATTCGCAAGTTGTTGATTTAGAGCACCGTAAAACCAAGCCAGCCGGTTGGGATTCTCACGTAGTGCCCGAGCTGCCGATGACTAACATGAGCATTTACGAAGCCCACGTACGTGACTTTAGTGCTCATGATGTTTCTACCAGTGAAGAGAACCGCGGTAAGTACCTAGCCTTTACTGAGCTAGATTCTGCGCCAATGCAGCACCTTGCCGAGTTAAAACAAGCTGGCCTTACTCACCTACACTTGTTGCCTGCTTTTGACATTGCCACCGTTGAAGAAGACGAGAAGCGCCGTGTTGAAATTAGCGACACTGTAGGAAAGTTATGTAGTATTCAGCCAGACAATGCCTTGTGTGGCGTTGAATCTAATGGTGCGGTAATTGCCGACTTATTAGAAGCCTGTGACCCTAGCACCCAATGTGCCGACGACATTGTTGACTCATTACGCTGGTTAGACGGCTTTAACTGGGGTTACGACCCATTTCACTTTGGTGCACCTGAAGGCAGCTATGCCAGTAACCCAGATGGTTTTGCGCGAATTAAAGAATTCCGCGCCATGGTGCAGTCGGTGCACGAAAT
The DNA here is from genome assembly GCF_019670125.1 of Agarivorans aestuarii. Classification (NCBI taxonomy): domain Bacteria; kingdom Pseudomonadati; phylum Pseudomonadota; class Gammaproteobacteria; order Alteromonadales; family Alteromonadaceae; genus Agarivorans; species Agarivorans aestuarii. The sequence goes on along the minus strand of NZ_AP023033.1, from coordinate 4,552,346 downwards.
GGGTTTACGAGTAGCCATGGACGTAGTGTATAACCACACTAATGCCTCTGGCCTAAACGATAAATCGGTGCTGGATAAAGTGGTTCCTGGTTATTACCAGCGTCGCAATGCCATTACTGGTGCGGTAGAAACCTCTACCTGTTGTGACAATACTGCCACCGAACACGCCATGATGGCCAAGTTGATGAAAGACACTTTGGTGATTTGGACGCGTGATTACGGCATCGATGCCTTCCGCTTTGACCTCATGGGTCATCAGCCTTTAGCGGCCATGGAAGAATCGTTAGCGGCGGTTAAAGCGGCAGATCCAGACAACTACTTCTACGGTGAAGGTTGGAATTTTGGTGAAGTACAAAACGATGCTCGTTTTGTTCAAGCAACCCAGCTTAACTTAGCTGGAACCGGCATTGGTTCATTCTCCGATCGGATGCGCGACGTAGTTCGTGGCGGCAGCCCATTTGATAGCGCCGAAGCGATTCGCGGTTCTCAAGGTTTGGCCAATGGTTTATTCCATGATCCCAATGAGCTAAATGCCAGCGATGATGCCACCAAGCTAGTATTGCTGCAGCATACCGACATTGCACGGGTAGAGCTGGCTGGCTTGTTGTCTAGCTTTAAACTCATAGATGCGAATGACCAAGTGGTATTAGGCAGCGAGGTTGACTACAACGGTCAGCCTACCGGTTACACAGCTTCACCTTTAGAGGCTGTGTCTTACGTGTCTAAGCACGACAACCAAACACTGTGGGACATTAACCAGTACAAATTGCCAAGCGGTATGAGCCCTAGCGATCGCGTGCGTGCGCAAAGCTTTGCTTTGAGCTTCCCGCTATTAGGCCAAGGCGTACCATTTATTCACATGGGCTCAGATGTTCTTCGTTCTAAATCTATGGAGCGAGACAGCTACGACTCGGGTGATTGGTACAACAAGGTAGATTTCACTGCTCAAGACAATAACTGGAATGTGGGGCTTCCACGCTACGGCAAAGATGGTCTTGATGGTAACTACCCACTAATTGGCCAGATTATCGCTGACCCAAGCACCGATGTAGCAGCTGGAGATATTGCCCAAGCTAAAGCGGTGTTTAATGAGTACCTAGCACTACGTAACGCCACACCATTAATTGGTTTGGGTAGCGCAGAGGCGATTAATACTCGTGTGGATTACCACAACATGGGTAGCGCTCAAACGCCGGGTCTAATTCTTATGTCGGTGAACGATGGCGCAGGGCTTGAAGATCTTGACCCTAACTACGACGCTATCTTAATTGCCTTTAACGCGGGAGCTGATCTTGTTGGTTTTGATACTGGCATTGCCGGTTTAGAGTTACACCCTAGCCAGGTTCAGTCTGTTGATTCTGTACTCGCCTCGGCAAGTGTTAACGGCACTGCGATTAACCTACCTGCCTACAGCACCGTAGTATTTGTTCTGCCGCAAGGTAATGAGCAAGGTGTGGGTATTCCGGTTACTGATAAGTACGACCCAGCCCAACCTACCTTTGGTGACACCGTAGTGTACCTGCGTGGTGGCATGAATGGCTGGTCTACCGACAACCCTCTAGAGTACGTCTACGACGGTGAATACCGCGCTTTGGTTGATTTGGTGGCAGGCAGCTACGAGTTCAAATTTGCCGATGCAGATTGGGGCGGGCAAGGGGTTAACTACGGTGGCTTTAGTGCTGTGGTTGCTCAAGGTTCGTTGCCAATCGTTACCGGTGCTGACAACCTAAGTGTGAACATTGCAGAAGATGGCCAATACTTGATCAGCTTTGCCGTAGACAAGGCTGATCCAAGCATCGCAACGGTAAGCATTACTTCCCAAGTTGAAGAAGCACCCTATGGCGATACAGCGGTATTACTGCGCGGTGACATGAATGGTTGGGGTGAGAACTTACCATTTAGCTACATTGGCGGTGGTATTTACAGCCAAACCCTTAATCTTGCTGCGGGTGATTATGGCTTTAAGTTAGCCAGTGCCGATTGGAGTACGGTTAACTTGGGCGGTGGTTTAGCTTTAGTGGCTGGTGGCGAAAGCGTAGCCCTGCAGCCGGGTAGCAACGACAACCTAAGTTTAAGCGTAGCTGCATCATCAGATTATACCTTTACGCTTAACGCGTCTGATATTGCAGCACCTAGTCTATCGGTAAGTTTTGCAGATGTTGGCGCAGTGTGTAGCGAGCGAGCTACCGTGGAGGAAGACGGTCCACTTGCTGAAGCCTTAGCCATTCGTGGTGAAAACTCAGATTGGGCTTGGGACGCGGCCTACGCCTTTAGTCATAAAGGTAATGGTCTTTATCAGGCGGTTGCTGACTTTAGCGGCACCTTCATGTTCAAGCTGGCCACCGACGATTGGGGCACCCAGTATTTTGTGGTGGAAGACGACAGCTTGATTGAGCTTGAAACCGATGTTGAGTACCTAGCAGTAAGTGGTGACGCAGGCTTAAGCAATAACAGCATTACCCTTAGTGAAGGTCGCTACGCCTTTAACTTAGACGTATCGGGTGACCAAGCCACTTTAAATGTGTGTGAAATTGGCACGGTTAAAACCGAGATCCCAGAGCCAGTAGTGGCCGATGGAAAAGCGGTAATTAGCTTTGTTGATGCCGAATCGCCAGTGGCTGACCCTGCCACTAAATACGCTAGTTGGTCACTGTACATTTGGAATGATGCCAGCTGTAGTGCAGCCGATCCAAGCATGACACTAGACTGGGCCGATCAAAGCATCGCACCCGCGGGTGTTGATGAATACGGCCCTTACTGGGAAGTAGACCTAGCCACGCTAGACGGTTGTTTCAACTACATCATTCGTGATGGCGGGTTAAACAAGGTGGTAGAGGCTGATTTACAACTCAACCTCACTAACTACCCTGAGCGTGCTGTTGCGGTTATTGCCGATGGTCGCGAATATGCTACTCGCCAACTAGCGTTCCAAGGTTATAGCGAAGAGCCAGAGTATGACTATCTTGCCTTCCAATGTGCTGCCGAAGACCAAGCTAAGTTCAACGACTTGCGCATTTACCAAGTAATGACCGAAGCCTTTATCGACGGTGACAGTAATGCAGATTACGGCACTGGTTATGGCAGCAGCCATCATAAAGGTGACTTGCAAGGCATTATCGATTCGTTAGATTACATTCAATCACTGGGTATGAATGCCGTTTGGCTTACGCCTGTGTTTGAGACAGTAGCGGTTGACGGCCAAGAGCACTGGATAGATCGCTTAGATGCAACAGGTTACTTTGCTACTAACTACTTCAATATCGACCCTAATTTTGGTGATATGCAGTTAGCTAAAACCTTGGTTGATGAAGCTCACGCCCGCGGCATGTATGTATTCTTCGATGGTGTATTTGGTCACTTTAAATCAAATGCCCAAGACTACGCATCGCCAAACGGCCTAGCAGTTACCGAAACAGGGCCAGCACAAGGTAGCCTTGGCCGTCGATCTGAGTATCCAGAAGATTTGGCCTTCTTTAAAGAAGTCGCCAAGTTCTGGATCGAAGAGCTAAAAATTGACGGTTGGCGTTTAGACCAAGCCTATCAAGTACCGGTAGGTGCGTGGGGCGAGATCCGCCAAGCAGTGGCTGAAGCTTCGCAAGGCGTAAGCTACCAGATGAATGGCGAAACCGTTAACCCACTGGGTTACATGGTTGCAGAAATCTGGTCAGGCGAAGACCAAATTGCCGAAACAGGCTACGGAACCAATGAGCAACACGGTTTATGTAGCGCCTTCGACTTCCCTGGTCGTTACCGCGTAGTGCAAAACTTTGCTGCTCAAGAAGACGGCTTCTTCTTTACAGATGCCTCTACACTTGCAGGTATATTTGACACCCATGCAGTATACCCAGAGCACGCCATCCCTAACTTAATGATTACCAACCACGATGTAGTTCGCTTTGGCGATTTACTGCAACGTGCAGGTATCGCCGAGCCTAGTGATGCCGAGTACTGGCAACGTCACAAAGCCGCTTACGCCTTCTTAGCTGCGTACACTGGCCCTATTACCTTGTATTACGGTGATGAGATTGGTGATGAAGTGGCTAACTTTGCAGAACGGTTAGATTGTGCCAGTGACGGCGGCGTTGGAGCAATTGCAGGTTTGTGTGATGACCACGTATCTCGTTCTAGCGGTAAAGTGGAAGGATTAGCCAGCGAGCAAGGCGGTGAAGCTTTCACCGCTAATGCCCAACAAGCTGAGCTTCGCGACTATATCGCCGAACTTATGCAGCTTCGCGCAAGTTATCCTGCGCTTAGCCAAGGTGAACGCCTGAGTGTGTTGAGCGTTGGCGAACTATACGCCGATGTGAAGAGCCATGGTGAACAGCAAGTTCTCTATATTGCTAACATGACCGCGACAACTCAATTGGCAGTATTGCCACCTGAGTACATGGGATTGGGTAATCACAATACTTTCCAAGATCTGCAAAGCAATGAGCAATACGCATTTGCTGCTGGAATTGTTGAGATAGAGCTAGCGCCATTTGAAGCGAAGTTCCTATTAGTGGGTGGCGAAGAGCCTGCTCAGCCTTACAGCGAAACCGTATACCTACGCGGCGATTTGAATGGCTGGGATACTAGCCTCGCCTTTGAATTTAAAGGTGCAGATACCTACGATGTTAGCGTGACCTTCCCTGCTGGAACTACTGAGTTCAAGTTAGCTGATGCTAATTGGGCAAACCTCAATTTTGGTGCGGGCGTAGATGGCGCTGAGTTGGAGGCTGCAAGCTTTAAAACACTTGTTTCTGGCGGTGGTAACCTAAGTATTACACTTGGAGAAGCCACTCCATTAGTGTTTATTTTACAAGCCGATGACCCTGCTAATCCGGTACTGATTGTAGAAGCTGATCTAGCTTATGCTCCTTACCAATATACGCCGGTTTACCTGCGTGGTGATATGAATGGCTGGGCCGCAGGCCCAGATAGCCAAATGCTTTATCACGGCAGCGGTAAATACGAGATTACTGTGCAGTTAGACGCGCAAACTTACTTGTTCAAGTTAGCCGATCCTGATTGGACTAGCATCAATCTTGGTGGCGGTACCGAGACTCTGGTAAACCCAGAGTTACCGCTGCAACTGTTCGACGGTGGAGCAAACTTAAGCTTTACCCCAGCAGCGGCAGGTAGCTATGACTTTGTGTTAGATGCCTCTGACCCTGCGGCAATAAGCCTAACAGTGCGTTAGTACTTAGCGTGTAAAAACTAAAAAGCCGCTTTTAAAGCGGCTTTTTTATTTGCAATAACGGCAGTGGTATCAGCGTCTGTGTTTAACCGTATATAAGCACTAAACATCGCATTTCTGGTTTCTAGAGAGCCGAATTTTACTCGGCGTCTTTATCTAGCTCTTGCTCTGCGTTAGCGATGATATCGTCAAGGTTTGACGATTCTTCCACATCTGGCCTTTCTGGGCGATTGGCAGGTTTTGCCATAATCTCTAAGTAAAACGATGGCAATTGCTGCTGCTCGGCTTTATCCATGCAAGCATTAATTTGTGAAACGTGGATCTCTTCAGCTTCTTCTTGGGTAGGACCGTACTTACAGTCAAAGGCCCAAAAATCGGCTCCGGCAGGCAAGGTTTTGTTCTTCTCGCGGCGAATATATTTTTTAGCATCATACTTAGCGGCTTCAACAATGCGCGCCAATTTAAGCTTGGGGTGAGTAAGCGGATAAGTCTTTTTCATAATAATCCTAGAAAACTGCCGAAAGTAGCAAAGGGAGGCACACTGTAATGATTCTAGGCTATAGAGCAAGGTTTAATCGAGATTGTTTGCAAAAGCTCAGCATAGCCGAGGTTGAAAGCAACAAAGCCTCTTTGAGTAAGAGGCTTTGAGGCTATGACTATAATTAGTTTATTCGAGGTTTTGGATCTGTTCTCTCATTTGCTCGATTAGCACTTTAAGCTCTACAGCTGCTTGAGTAATCTCGGCGTTAATCGATTTAGACGCTAGGGTGTTTGCTTCGCGGTTAAACTCTTGCATCATAAAATCGAGGCGTCGGCCGCAGGCGCCGCCTTTTTTAAGGATTTTTTGCGTTTCGCTTACGTGTGAATCTAGGCGATCTAACTCTTCAGCCACATCAATTTTCTGCGCTACCATAATCATTTCTTGCTCGATGCGCTGTGGGTCTAGCTCGTCAATCACATCGGCTAGGCGGGTTTTTAAGCGCTCGCGTTGCCATTGCATAACGGCTGGCATTTGCTCACGTACAAAGGCCACTTGCTCGGTAATTTTATCAAGGCGGGTGGTAATCATTACCGCGGTATTTGCCCCTTCGCTGGCACGGCTTTCGATAAACGCCGTTAGCGCTTCTTGCCAGCCTGCGAGTAGCTCTTTGCTAATGGCGTCGGCGTCTTGCTCGGGAGTTTCCATTACGCCAGGCCAGCGCAGTATGTCTACTGGGTTAATTTGCCCGCCCGCTTGCTGCTGTACCCATTCGGCATTTTGAATAAGTTGCTCGGCTAAGGCTTTATTTAACTGCAGTTCGCCGCGGCTGGCTTGGTCGGCCTCAAAACGTAGGTTGCATTCAACTTTACCGCGCTGTAGGGCCTTGCGGATTTTGTCACGCAGCACAGGCTCTAGGGAGCGAAACTGTTCTGGCATGCGCCAGTAAGTTTCTAGGTAACGTTGGTTTACGCTGCGAATTTCCCATGTTGCACTGCCCCAATCGCCTTTAAGTTGGTGGCGTGCGTAGCCTGTCATGCTGTGGATCATAGTTGAATGCCCTTAATAAATTTGCTCGATTATAGCGGCTATTGGGCGCTTAGTCAGTCTAGGCGTGACCAAGTGCGATAAAAGCCTATATAATAGCCGCGAATTTTAAATTACAGGGTTATTACCATGCGTCCGAACGGAAGAGCTGTTGAACAAATGCGTCCAATTACTATTACTCGAAACTACACGGCGCACGCCGAGGGTTCTGTTTTGGTCGAGTTTGGCGATACTAAAGTGCTATGTAATGCCTCGGTAGACGATGGTGTGCCACGTTTCTTAAAAGGTAAAGGCCAAGGTTGGATTACCGCAGAATATGGCATGTTGCCGCGCTCTACCCATAGCCGCATGGGCCGTGAAGCTGCTCGTGGTAAGCAAAGTGGTCGTACTCAAGAAATCCAACGTTTAATTGGTCGCTCACTACGTGCTGCAGTTGATTTAGAAGCGCTTGGCGAATACACCATTGTAGTGGATTGTGATGTTATTCAAGCCGATGGCGGCACGCGTACTGCGGCTATTACTGGTGCTTGCGTAGCCTTGCAAGATGCCATTTGGTGGATGATGGAGCAGAAGAAACTAAAAGTTAGCCCTCTTAAGCAGCTTATTGCTGCAGTATCGGTAGGTGTGGTTGATGGCAAAGTAGTGTGTGACCTTGAATACACCGAAGACAGCGTAGCCGAAACCGATATGAACGTTGTTATGTGTGAAGACGGCAACATGATTGAAGTGCAAGGCACTGCAGAGGGTGCACCGTTTAGCCACGAAGAATTATTAGAAATGCTGGCCTTTGCTAAAGAGGGTATTAGCCAAATTAATGCTGCCCAGCGCGAAGCCCTAGCTAAGTAATTGAGAGAGAAAAATGAAAGCTTATCAACGAGAGTTTATTGAATTTGCTTTAGCCAAAGGCGTATTAAAGTTTGGCGAATTTACCTTAAAGTCTGGCCGAACTAGCCCGTACTTCTTTAATGCGGGTTTGTTTAACACAGGCCGAGATTTAAACCGTTTAGGCAAGTTTTACGCTGCGGCGCTACAAGACTCAAATATTGATTATGACTTGGTATTTGGCCCAGCGTATAAAGGTATTCCTATTGCTACCACTACTGTGGTTGCTTTAGATGAGCACCATGGTAAAGATGTGCCTTACTGCTTTAATCGAAAAGAAGCTAAAACTCATGGCGAAGGTGGCAGCTTGGTTGGTTCTGAGTTGGCTGGCAAAGTAATGTTGGTGGACGACGTAATTACTGCTGGAACTGCGATTCGTGAATCTATGGACATTATTAATGCTCATAACGCTGAGTTAGTCGGCGTGCTTATTGCCTTAGATCGTCAAGAGAAAGGTAAAGGCGAGCTGTCGGCAATTCAAGAAGTTGAACGCGATTACAGTGCTACGGTTATTTCGATTGTTAAGTTGGCTGATTTAATCACTTACTTAGAAGAACAAGGCGATAATCAAACTGCACTAGAGGCAGTGAGCGCTTATCGCGAGCAATACGGTATTGCTTAGCATTTATAATATCTAAACCTAAGGCGGCTTTGTTAAGTCGCTTTTTTTGCACCTAAAATACGTTAATTATCATTAGTGTATTGATGGTTTTATTTTTAAAAGATAGAGTAGCGTGGCTTGGGGCTTAATACCCCATTAATTCGGATATTTGCATGTAATTCAGAGAACTAAGGAAGTCTCATGTCTGTTGAACTAAATGCCACCAAAACTCAAATCTCTATCCTCGTGTCAAACGCCTTAACCGCCATTAAAAACCGCAACACCGACGCTCAGTGGGAGCAAAAAGTGAAAGCGGTTGCCGATAAATTAGCGCATTTAAGTAAAACCATTAAAACCTCTAAAAGTAATGTGCAGCACTTTGGTAAGGCTCAACAAAAACAGGCTGCGCCGCAGCATCGTTTTAGCGCTAAGCAATCAACCAATAGCAAATTGGCTAATATGAATGGCTTAGAAGAGGCTGTGAACAGCGCGATGAAGAAGATTGCAAAACAGCTTAAGGATGAGTCGGTTAAATCTCCGTTTAAAGACAAAAAAGCTTATGAGTTGATGGATATGTTAGCCGGTGAGGTTAGCTCTTATGAACAGCTGTTAAGCTCTTTAGAAAGTTTAGCTAAAAGCACGTCTACTACTGCTAATTCCAGCAATACCATGGTGATTCAAAACAATACCACCTTGCTTAAAGCGCAGGGGGTAAGCGGGCCTAGCGTTCTTATGCTGGTGGCATTATCGCTACGTGTTGTTGCGATGATGATAGCCACCAAACAAAACTAGCCACTGATTTATTGGCTGCTTAAAGGCTGTTTAGTCTCTGCCTAAGCAGCCTTGGTTTCTTTAGTCTCGTTCGCTCTCGCGCTCCGACATTCTTGCGCCCACTAAGCTTGCTACCAATATTGCCATGTAGAATTGGCCAAACACTGCTTCGCTAAAAGTAAAAAAGCGGGAGATTGGCGTATTAGGGGTGATTTCGCCGTACCCTAGGGTAGTTAGCGTAACAAAGCTAAAGTAGATGAAGTCGGTCATTTGGGTGCTCCAATGCTCTTTGGGCACGCCGTTAAACGCTTCGTTTAACCAGAAGTTGAGAATGGTGTAGAGGTGCGCCCATCCAAGGCCAATCAGCAAAAAAATACAGATGGCACCAACAATTTTGTTGCTATCTATATGGCCGGTAAATAGCACCTGTTTCAAAGCTGTCCAGGTAGTTAATACCAAATAACAGAACACAATGGTGAGGTATAAACTCACTAAACCTTCAGCTTCAAACCAATAACTAAAAAATGCTAGTACCGAGGTGGTGAATAAGAAGCCGATGCCCGTTACATACCATAAGCGCTTACCTTTGGCCTGCCACACTCCAGCTGCTAGCACCAGTACCATGGCGATTTGTAAAAACCTAAAACCGTCTCCCTGCCAGAATTGATCTAAGCAAGCGGCTAAAAAAATGTAACCTACCAAAGCAATGGTAAGAAAGTAGAAGTTGTTCTTTTCGCTCCAATCCATGAGCTTTTTCATGTAGCTAACCTAATTCAATGGTTTAGTTAATAATTTAGCAAATTTGCTGACGAACTGCTTAACAATTACTTGCTTGATTAAAGCTTGCGATAGCTCGCAACTATGCAGTTTATTGAGTGTTCATTTTGATGTAAATCAAGCCAAGATTGCTTAGCGAAAACAGATGAAAAGCTAGCTTCTACACTGTGATTATCACCAGTTAAACGGGAGAGCAGATATGCGATTTAATCAACTAAAACTGCTGCTAGAGCACTTTGTATCGTGCCGTGAAGCAATGATGGCCCTATATCGGCGCTTGGAGTTAAATAGCGATGCAGAGCGAGTGCGCATGTTACTGGCTTATCTGCAGCATCAAGAGCGAGAAAATGCCGAGCATTTACAGGATTTTATTAGCCAGGCCAAACCTGAGTTGTTAGAAACCTGGACCGACATTCGCGTGGAAAAAGATTTATTGGATTATATGGCTAAACTGAGTCAACCAGCCGATATTAGCAGTGATGATGTGAGCAATTTGGCCTTGGAGCTTAGTGAGCAGTCTTTAAGCTTATTGCGCTTAGCTAAAGATGAGTTAACCATGTTAGGGGCGAGGCAGTTTTTAGCTAACTTGATTGAACACCAAGAAAAACGCCAACAGCAAATGGTGCATGCCACTCATAGGTTAGATGATATTTAGCCAAATGTAAGGCACAAAAAAGCACAGCCTAGGCTGTGCTGTTTATTTGGTATAAAGCAGCGTTTTAGCTGGCTACTTTATCCAAGTGAACATCCATTTGTGGGAATGGAATTTCGATGCCAGCATTATCTAGAGCCACTTTGATGTTCTCGTTTAGGTCAAAGTAAGCTCCCCAGTAATCGGCGCTATTTACCCATGGGCGAACGACTAGGTTCACTGAGCTGTCGGCCAATTCGCTTACACCAATAGTGATGTCTGGATCTTTTAATACACGAGAATCTGCTTCACATACTTCGCGCAATATCGCTTTAGTTTTAGCTAAATCGGCGTTGTAGCTAACTCCAACCACCAAGTCTACACGACGGGTAGGATGGGTAGAGTAGTTTACAATGTTACCGCCTAATACCGCGCCATTTGGTACAACAATTTGTTTGTTGTCAGGCGTTTTTAACACGGTGGTGAAGATTTGCACTGATGCTACCGAGCCCGCTGTACCCGCAATCTCTACAAAATCACCGGCTTTGAATGGGCGGAAACCTATAATAAGTACACCTGCTGCAAAGTTAGACAATGACCCTTGCAAGGCCAAACCAACAGCTAAACCAGCGGCACCAATAATGGCAACAAACGACGCGGTTTGAATACCAATGCGTGATAGCGCAGCAATAATCACAAAGGCAATGATGATGTATTTAACCATTGAGCCAACAAAGTGACTAATTGTTGTGTCTAATTTGCGTGCGTTCATTAGTTTTTCTACGCTTGACGCCATTATGCGCGCAACGATCATACCAACAAACAAAATGGCGATAGCAGCAGCAATGTTGATTGCGTATTGCATTAGCAGGTCTTGGTTGTTCTCAAACCAACTGGTACCTTCGGTAAATACGTCCATGTGTTAAGCCTTCTTATGGAGTGAAATTAGCTACAAATTTAGCAGCTTTTTGTTTACAAACAAGTGTCTAGATTTTTTACAGAAAGGTTTAAGGCCTGCCGGGGGATTTAGCAGGCCTATTAAGCGCTTAGCTTTGCACTAGCTGCTGCTTTAAAAAGCCCCAGTGAGTGTCAAATTGGGCGGTAGGTTCTAGCTTAAATTCACTGCGCACGTATTGGCTAATGCGTCCTTCGGTATAGGCCAGTAACAAGGTAGCTAGGCTGTTTTCTTCAATTAAGAAGCCTTGTCCTTCACGTAGCCTACGCTCGCGTAATACTTGTTTAAGTTGCACTTCAATTTTATCGAACAAAATGCTGACTCTGGCGCGTAAACGCTCGTGCTCACCTTGTAAGGCATCGCCAGTTAAAATGCGGCTTAAGCCTGGGTTGCGCTCGGCAAAACCCAGTAACAGCATGAGTATGTGCTGGCAGCGATTTAAGGTGTCTTTTTGTTCTTCCTGAATCAGATTAATGCGTGATAGCAAGGTTTCTTCGATAAACTCTATTAAGCCTTCAAACATCCTAGCTTTGCTGGGAAAGTGACGATACAAAGCAGCTTCTGATACGCCTACTTCTTTGGCTAGGCTTGCAGTGGTGATGCGTTGTCCGTGGCTGGTCTCTAACATGCGCGCTAGCGCCTGCAGAATTTGTTCGCGGCGATTGCTTTTTGGTTTTCCCGCCATGGTTATGGTAATCCTTTTTATTAGTCTATTAGCGTACTACTTGAGAACCGTTTACTTTGTACCGGAATGGCCAAATCCACCTTCACCACGCTGGCTAGCGGCAAAATCTTCTACTATCTCAAAGCTAGCTTGTACCACAGGCACAAATACTAACTGGGCGATGCGCTCGCCGGGTTCGATGGTAAAAGTAGTTTGTCCGCGGTTCCAACAAGACACCATTAATTGCCCTTGGTAGTCGGAATCGATCAGTCCAACGAGGTTACCCAGAACAATGCCGTGCTTATGGCCAAGGCCAGAACGCGGTAAAATGGTGGCAGCAAGAGTAGGATCGGCTATATGAATCGCTAAGCCAGTAGGAATTAGCTCGGTTTGGCCGGGGGCTAATGTTATGGCTTGGTCTAAGCAGGCGCGTAAATCCATACCTGCTGAACCTGGTGTCGCGTATTCTGGCATTGGAAAAGTAGTGCCAATTCTTTGGTCTAGTATTTTTAGTGCTATTTGTTTCATTTTTTTGTTTTGATTATTGTGCAGCGTACTGCCTGGCGATTAATGCCATTAATTGTTTTGCCAATTCTGATTTATCAGCGAGGTCTAATTGCTGATGGCCAGTTGGCCAAAATACCGATAAGGCATTTTGTTCACTATTAAAGCCTTGTTCGGGCTTTGATACGTCGTTGGCGGCGATCATGTCTAGGTTTTTTCGCGCCATTTTGTCTTGTGCGTAATGTGCTACGTCTTGTGTTTCAGCAGCAAAACCCACCGTAAAGGGTTTGTTAGCTAATCCAGCAATGGTGGCTACAATATCTGGATTTTTCACTAAACGTAACTGCATTTCGTCGCTGTCATCGGTTTTCTTGATTTTTTGTTCAGCAACATCGGCTACGCGGTAGTCGGCTACTGCTGCGCAAGCGATAAAAATATCACAGCTTGCTACTTGATTTAGTGTTGCGTCGAGCATTTGCTGGGCAGTATTAACCGCCACCTTATTAACGCCTGCTGGTGTACCTAAGTTCACCGGGCCGGAAACTACCGTAACCTTGGCGCCAAGTTGTTCGGCAGCAGCAGCTAAAGCAAAACCCATTTTACCGGAGCTGTGATTGCTTATATAACGCACCGGATCAATCGCTTCACGAGTTGGGCCGGCGGTAATCATCACATTCACGTCTTTTAATAGCGCAGGGGCTTTGGGAGAAAAAAACTCTTTAATGTGAGTGAGCAATTGAGTGGGCTCAAGCATCCTACCTGGGCCTACATCGCCACAGGCTTGTTCGCCTTGGGCTGGGCCCCATATATGCACTTGGCGTTGCTTAAGCTGGCTTAAATTAGCCTGAGTAGCAGCTGCTTGGTACATTTGTTGATTCATTGCTGGCGCAATGGCAATTGGGGCGGCAGTTGCTAGCATCAATGTGCTTACTAATTCGTCGGCCAAACCATGGGTAAACTTAGCAATGCTATTGGCGGTAGCGGGCGCCATCAATACTAAGTCTGGCCATTTGGCGTAGGCGATGTGACCCATGGATGCCTCTTGAGCTGGGTCGACTACCTCTAAGCCTACTGGTTCGCCAGATACTGCCTGTAGCGTTAAGGGAGTAATAAAGTGGGTGGCGTGTTTGGTCATTACCACTTTTACTTCTGCGCCTTGCTCTTTTAGACGACGCACCAACTCTGGCATTTTGTATGCCGCAATCCCGCCTGTAATCGCGAGTAGAATCTTCTTTCCCGTTAACATGCTGATACCGCTTCGATAATCTCAGTTTGATATCGGCAAGCCTATCACAAAACTTAAGATCTCCGCATACACAAGCCAGCAGTTTCGACTACGCTTGTTTTTATTGATTCATTCATTAGTTATTAGAATGCATGGCAATTTGTGATTGGCCGGCCGAACAACGGCCGAGAGAAAAGCTATTAAATAGTGGTGCCCAAAGTTTAAGTGATGCTGAGTTACTGGCGATTTTTTTGCGAGTAGGATGTGCCGGACTAGATGCAGTGAGTTTAGCTCAGCATTTACTCGCTCAGTTTGGTTCCTTGCGAGCGGTATTAGCTGCCGATCATCAGCAGTTTTGTGCAGAAAAAGGTTTGGGTAGCGCAAAATTTGCACAATTACATGCTTCGATAGAAATGAGTCGACGTTATTTGCTGGCCGATATTAGTGAAAATAGTGTGTTAGATAGCGCCGAATCGGCAAAAAACTACCTTTCTATGGAATTATCTCACCAACAACGTGAAGTATTTGCAATATTGCTATTGGATAATCAGCATCGAGTGGTACAATTCGCGCCGCTATTTTTCGGAACGATTGATGCCGCCAGTGTTTACCCACGGGTGGTGGTACAGCGAGTATTAGAAAAAAATGCTGCTGCAGTAATATTTGCCCATAATCACCCCTCGGGTGTGGCAGAGCCAAGTTTGGCTGATAAGCAAATTACTACCAAATTAATCAAGGCCTTAGCACTGATTGATGTGCGAGTTTTAGACCATGTTGTAGTCGGCTGTGGAGAGACTGTGTCTTTCGCCGAGCGCGGTTGGATCTGATCTTTGTTCAATTTTTAGTTGATCTAGGGTTCTATTTCCTGTATAAAATGCGGCCTTTCTGTCGTCCCGGGCGACGGCCTAACGGGGCATGAACAGATGCTCGAGCAGAAGTACATATTTGGAGAAGACTGACATGTCTAGAGTATGCCAAGTTACTGGTAAGAAACCAGCTGTTGGTAACAACGTATCGCACGCAAAAAACCGCACTCGTCGTCGTTTTTTGCCTAACCTTCAATCTCACCGTTTTTGGGTTGAGACTGAGAAACGTTTTGTTAAATTACGCGTATCTACTAAAGGTATGCGCATCATCGACAAAAAAGGTATCGACGCTGTTTTAGCTGAGATGCGTGGTCGTGGTGAGAAGGTATAAGGAGCTAAAAAATGGCTAAAGGTATTCGCGAAAAAATTCGTTTGAACTCATCAGCTGGCACTGGTCACTTCTACACCACTGATAAGAACAAACGTAACATGCCTGAGAAAATGGAAATCAAAAAATTTGATCCTGTTGTTCGTCAGCACGTTATGTACAAAGAAGGCAAAATCAAATAGATTTTGGCTTTGATGTAAAGAAGCTCAGCTTAGGCTGGGCTTTTTTTTGCCTGTTTTTTAGTGGCGACAACAACCTAGTGCCCTTTACTCACCAAAGACTTCCCGCTTATGATGCTCCTAATTAAAGGAGAATCTCGATGAAAATGAGCCGCAGAGGCTGGAATAACATCATCATATTTGCTGTTGCCTCGATGATTTTGATTTTCAAATACGTAGAAATGAATGAACAGACCGCCCCAAGCGAGCAAATAGTGGTTGGTCAGTTATTGCCGCAGGGAGCCACCATTTTACGCATTGAGCTGCCTAGCGTGGTGATAGAACGAGTTGGTACTCAATGGCGCAGTGAACCGCCTTTAGAGCGCTCGGTTGCGCTTATTGATGCATGGTTACATATTCATCTTGAACCTTGGCACAACGCCATAGGCGGTGCTGCGAGTAGCCAAACCATACTGGTTTACTTAGCAAATTCGGCAACGCCACTAGAACTCACCTTATTTAGCCTTAATCAGCAGTATTGGATAACCAACTGGCAAGGCCAATTATTACAAGTAGATAGCGACAGCTACCATGCCCTATTCCCAACGATGAGCTCCCCCGATGCCTGAGTTACCAGAGGTAGAAACCAGCCGCCGCGGGATTAGTCCGCATATTGAAAATCAAGTAATTAGTGAAATAGTGGTTCGCCAGCCTAAATTACGTTGGCCAGTGCCAGAGTTGATCCAGTGCTGCGTGGGTTTAGCTATTTTGTCGGTCACTCGGCGGGCTAAGTATTTGCTCCTAGAAACCGAAGCTGGCCACATCATTATTCATTTGGGCATGTCGGGTAGTTTGCGAATTGTTGAGCAAGGCCTTGCAGCCGAAAAACATGACCATGTAGATATTGTATTGGCAAATGGAAAAGTGCTTAGGCTTAACGATCCTCGTCGTTTTGGCTGTGTCTTGTTTAGTCAGCTACCCATTGATCAATATAATTTGTTGGTTAATTTGGGGCCAGAGCCCTTACATGACGAGTTCTCAGCTAAGTATTTAATTGAGCAAGCAAGCAAGCGCAGTGTGGCCATCAAACAATTTATTATGGATAACAAAGTGGTAGTGGGCGTAGGTAATATTTACGCCAACGAAGCTTTGTTTAGAACGGGCATCCACCCCAAACGTGCAGCTAATAAAGTCAGCAAAGTGCGCCTAGAGTTGCTTACCGACAACATCAAACAAGTATTGGCGGAAGCCATAGAACAAGGCGGCACTAGCCTTAAAGATTTTACTAATGCCGATGGCAAGCCTGGCTATTTTAAGCAAACCTTAGCGGTATATGGCCGAGAAGGCGAAGCTTGTGATTCTTGCGGGGAGTTGATTAAGGCATTACGCATTGGCCAGCGCAATACCTTCTTTTGCCCACATTGTCAGCGCTAGCCCTTTTATTTAGCGAGTTTTTCACTGACGGCTTGGGCAACATGTGGTGCAACAAAACGTTCTATTTCACCGCCATGTTTGGCCACTTCTTTAATCAGGGTGGAGGAAATAAAACTTACCCCCTCGCCTGGCGTAAGAAACACACTTTCTAGGTTGGGATCCAGCTGGCGGTTCATATCGGCCAGTTGCATCTCATATTCGAAGTCGGAACCGGTGCGCAAGCCTCGTAATAATACGTTGGCATTTTGTTGTTTGGCTAAATCTACCAATAAGCCAGTAAAACCAATCACTTCTATATTGGTATTGGCACTAATCGTTTGCTCCAGCAACTTAACCCTTTCTTCTAAGCTAAACAAAGGCTGTTTGCTGGGGCTGGCGGCAACCGCCACAATTACTGTGTCGAACATACGCGCCGCGCGTTGGATTAAATCGCTATGGCCGTTGGTCACTGGATCAAAGGTGCCAGGATAAATTACCCGAGTTGTCATGAAGCTATGCCAAAAATTAATGTTAGCTGGATTATAACCCCAAGCTTTCAGAAGATGCAGGTATTCACGCTAAATCCTGTTAAAACGCTCGGGAAAAGATTTACTTAAGCTGCTTGAGCTAACTGGCTCACAGGCTTGGGGAAAATTCTTGAGCCCGAGTGCAAGATTGGTCACAATGCGCAGGCTAAATTATAGAGATGAACACATGCAAAAACTGTTGGTAGTGCGAAACGACAAAATTGGCGACTTTATGCTGGCATGGCCTAGCTTTGCGCTACTAAAAGCTTCATTACCTAATTGTGAAATTAGCGCTTTGGTGCCTAGCTATACGGCTCCTCTGGCAGAGCTTTGCCCTTGGATTGATAAGGTAATTATTGATTGCGGGGCTGATGGTGATGCTGGCGAGCAAGCTGCACTACTTAATGAGGTGAAGCAACAGCACTTTGATGGTTATTTGTGCCTGTTCTCGACCATGCGTAACGCTTGGTTAGGTGCACGCGCCGGTATTAAATTACGCTGTGCACCCGCCACTAAGCTCGCTCAGTTTTTGTATAATCACCGAGTAAAGCAACGCCGCTCTCAATCTCGAAAACCTGAATTTGAATACAACTTAGAACTTACTCGCGCTTTTTTAACTAAGTTGCAAGTCAACCCGATAGAGCCTACTGCTCCTTATTTGCAGTTTAGCGCTGAGCAAATTGCTAAACGTAAGCAGGCAGAGTTTGCCGAGTTGGATGCTAAATCCTTAGCAATGGTACATATTGGCAGTGGTGGCTCGGCCAATAACTTAAGCATTGAGCAGTATTTTAGTTTGATTGATTGCCTGGCTAAACTTAAGCCCGAGTTACACTTTGTTATTACTGCAGGGCCTGGCGAGTTAATCGCCGCTCAAGAGTTGGTGAGTCAGTTAGATACTGCAGAGGTGTCTAGTCAGCTATATTATTCAGAAGAGGGCTTAAAAACCTTTTGTGAAGTATTGGCCTGTGCTGAAGTGTTTATTGCTGGTTCAACCGGGCCGCTGCATATTGCTGGGGCTTTAGATGTGCCAACTGTAGGCTTTTTCCCTAGTCGTCGCAGTGCAACACCTTTGCGTTGGCAGCCTCTTAATAGCCAAGGTCGACATATTTCTTTCTCGCCGCCGGCAGGTGAACTTACTCAGGAAGATATGAGTTTGATTAATGTGAGTGACTCAGCGGTTAAAATTAATTTGTGGTGGCAAAAGCTGCAAACAAAACAAGTAGCAGAATAAAACGATGAGCGTAATAAAAAAAATAAGAACGGCGCTGCGACAGTTTGATGGAAAGCGCAGAGAGAAGTCGATTGGCTTAGAAGTTTGGTTTCTCAAACTATTGGGCGGTAGAAAAGGTAGAACCGAGCGCTTGCTTAAGCCGACAGAAGTGAAGCGGGTTTTAATTATTCGCAATAATAAGCGCATCGGAAATATGTTCTTTTTATTGCCTTTTGTTAATCAAGTTAAAGCGCTGTACCCCGACGCTGAGGTTGAACTGATACTCAGCGATCCTTGGCAAGGCTCTATATTTGAAAACCTCGGGCTTTCTCGTATTCACTTTTCTCAGTTTGGTTTGAAGACCATCCCGCAGTTTTTTCGAGCCATGAAGCAATTAAAGCAACAACCCTATGATTTAGTTTTGTTGCCTTATGGAGGCTCTAGTGACCGTATTGTTGCTTCAATGGTTGAAGCTAAAAACGTCGTCGCTTTTTATGGCCCCGCAGATGCTGCAGTGTGCAGCCATACTTATAAATACCAGGGACGATATCCTCACTTTGCATTAAGTTGCATGGAGCTTCTAGAGCAACTGCATAATGCTGAGCCCGCTGAATATTTTGGGCGACTAATATTGAGTGACGCTGAGCAGCAAGAGGCGCTTAAGCAATTGCAGACTTTGTTGGGCGAATGCCAAGCAAAACCAAGTTTGGCGTATTTTCGTGGCGCGCGTGGCGCTAAGGTGATTGCCGATAAAGACTGGCAAATTTTGTTAGCTAAGTTTAAGCAGCACTATGCTGGCGAAGTGAACCTTATTGAGATATTGAGTCCTGATGTGACAGAGCCACTGGTAGAGGCAGAATTCGCCTACTCCAATGGTGACCTAAGAAAACTAGCGGCATTTTTACAGCAAGTACCTTTGTTTTTCTGTGGTGATACCGGCCCCTTGCACTTAGCAAGCTCTGCTGGTGCCTATTGCGTAGGTTTGTTTACGGTAACCAATGTAGCGCAATATGGCTGCCTAGGTGAACATGCGGTTAACGTGACCGATTTAGCGGCTATAGATGCAGCTAACTTATTGGAAGACCTTAAACTTCAGTAAGTTTACTTTTTGTAGTGGCTGTCGTTTTCTCGTGCCCATAAATCGGCGTATTTCACAAAGGTTGAATGCGCCGAGAGTAATGCAATTAAAAAGCCTGCTTTACCATCTAAAAAACCGCGCTTGAGCAAGTACATTTTGGCAAAACAGCCAATCGCATGCACTATTCCTTGGCCTAAGCTTGCCCGTTTACCTTTGGCTTCGCGCTGATCTGCCCAAGCTTTGGCATAACCCGCCGACTTTACTAAGTAGTGCTCAATATTTTTGTAGGAATAATGCAAGATATCGCCGTCTAGCTCTGCTACCTGACAGCCATCAGGCACCGTTACAGATTCGTGGACTAGGTTGTCGTTGTATCCAGTTAGCTCACGCGGGTAAAGCCTAATATGTCGATAGTACCAACCGGAATGCTTAAGAAAACGGCCAAATACCCAAGTCAGTTCATTAAGGTTGAATACCGTATTACTTGGTGGGTTTTCTAGCATGGTTTGGATGTTATTGCGCAGTGTTTCATCAATGCGCTCATCAGCATCTACAGCCAGAATCCAATCACCACTGGCATAGCTTTGCGCCAGTTGTTTTTGCTTACCAAAGCCTGGCCAATCAAGGTTACTATAAACATCTTGCGTATATTGCTTGGCCAGCTCTACGGTGCCGTCGGTGCTGCCAGAGTCCACAACCACAATTTGGTCGACCCAAGTTAAGCTTTCTAGGCAATCTTTTAGGCTGTCTTGTTCATTTTTAGTAATGATAATTGCGCTAATGCTAGCTTGGCGTGCACTCATAATGGTTGCTCTTTTTTAATAAATTCAAACATCTCAATCACCGCATCAAGGGTGATGTATTGCATAGCATTGGGATCTTTAACCCTACTGCGCCAACTAAGTTGAGCAGCAGGTTTGCCTTGTTCTTTTTCAATCAATTGCTGCCACACGCTCACTACGTAATCTCGATAATGATAAGGACCAGTACGTTGTGGATTGTGGTGAGCATACAGCCCTAAAACAGGTGTATTTACCGCTACCGCCATATGAGCTGGGCCAGTATCTGGCGATATTAGCAGATCTGCTTGGGCAATGAGTGCCCAAAGCTGGCTCAGGCTGGTTTTTCCACAAAGGTTGTTTAGTTTACCTTGGCAGGCTTGGTTAATTTGTTTACTTAACGCCACTTCATTGCTAGCCGGGCTGCCGATTAAACTCACTTGGTAGCCCTGTTTAAGCGCGTATTGGGCGATGCCGGCATAGCCTTGCAAGGTCCAATTCTTATAGGCTTTGCTAGCGGCCGGACAGATCACGATATGCTTACCAGAACGGCCAAGCAATTGTTTCGCGGTTTGTTGGTCTGCTTCAGAGAGTGGCACTTGCCAACTTGGGGCTTGAATATCTACTCCCAGTGGCAATAGAAACTGTAAAAAACCATCTAAGACATGAGCAGAATTAGCCGCAGCAATCTTTTCGTTAGTAAATAGCCACTGGCCATCTTTAGCGCGGCCCTTGTCAAAGCCAATTCTACGCTTTGCGCGAATGCAGCAGCTAAGCAAGCTGGCGCGTAACGCCGCTTGCATGTGTAATAGCACATCAAATTGCTGGCCTTTAAGCTCTCGTTTAATAGCGAGCATGCCTTTTAAGCCATCTTTTTTATCGTATACAACCAGTTTTATATTGCTGAAGGCAGATAATAACTGTGCTTCTGCTTTACCACATACCCAGGTGATGTGGACTTGTTGGTAGCTGTTTTGAAGTTGCTGAACCACAGCCAGAGCATTACAGACATCGCCGATAGCTGATAGGCGTAAAATACAGACTTTTAAGGTGGTTTGCTGCTTGGTCATTTTGGCAAAAGTGGCGGATTTTCTTAAGTATTATGCTTTTTGCAGCTTGCGTTGTAAAATTGCTGAGATTTGTTTCACAAGCGATAACTATGCAGATTGAAAAACAGAAAACCGCCGACGGCTGGCTATTTTATAATCCGGCAGTGTGGCAGCAGGTAAGTGATGCTTATTTTGAGCCCCGCCATTGGCAGCAAAATAGAGCAGTGGTAGGCCAAGCGATGGGCCGAGGTAAAACCCTGTTTTTTCGTTTTGAACATCGAGAATTTGTATTACGCCATTATCATCGTGGTGGCTTAGTCGCTAAATTGAGCAATGACCGCTATTTGTATTCCAGCCTCCAACGCAGTCGAGTGTGGAAAGAGTTCTCGCTGTTGATGAAGTTACAAGCGCTTGAGCTTCCAGCCCCTGTACCCATTGCCGGTAGAGTTAAACGCAAAGGTTTGAGCTTCCAAGCCGATTTGATCTTAGAGCGCATTAGTGGCGCTAAAGATCTGGCTAAGTTGCTTAGCGAGCGTCGATTACCTTTAAATTTATGGCAAAAAATTGCCGAGACCATTGCGCAGTTTCATCGGGCTGGGGTTTATCACGCCGACCTCAATTTACGTAACATCATGGTTGATGACCAGCAGAGGGTTTGGTTAATTGACTTTGATAATGGCCGAATTTGTCGACCGAGAAAAAAATGGCAGCAAGCTAACATTGCTCGTTTCTACCGTTCTTTAGAAAAAGAACAGGCAAAGCCTGGGTACTGTCATTGGCTCGAGTCTGACTGGCAGTACTTTGTGGCTTGTTATCAACGTTTAGTTCAAAAGCGCAGCTAGGCTACGCGCTAAAGCGCCTTGGTTTTGCTTAACAATAGACAAGCCTGCGTCCCCGGCTTTGCTGCGCTCTTCAGCGCTGCTTAACCACGCTTTAAGCCAATTAGCCAGTTGCTCTGTATCAGCGCTTAGCTTAAGTGCGCCACAGGCTTGCAGCTGTTGGCTTATGTCTGAAAAGTTAAAGTCATGTTCGCCTGCCACGCAGGGCAAACTTAGTGCAGCAGCTTCTAAATAATTATGTCCACCAACGGGCACTAATGAACCGCCGATGAAGGCGGCATCCGAGCAAGCATACATCAACAGCATCTCGCCCATGGTATCGGCTAAATAAACCGCATCTTTTGCACAGGGGCTTTGTTGTTTGCTGCGACGAGCGCAATCAAAGCCGCTGTTAGCAATTAATTCGGCTACTTGGTCGAAGCGCTCTGGGTGTCGCGGCACCAATATTAATAAGCTGTCGGGAAGCTGCTTGCGAACTTGCTGCATCACCTTAAGTACTTTCTCGTCTTCGCCTTTGTGGGTGCTGGCGGCAATCCATATTAAGCGCTCACCAAACAAACTAGGCCGAAGTTGTTCTGCTTGTTGCTGTATGGCTTGGGTATCGGGTAGGTCGTATTTTATCGAACCCGTTACCACCAAGTTGGCTGCTGTAACTCCCAATTGATTAAAGCGCTGAGCATCATCTTGGTGTTGCGCCAATACTTGCCCTAATTGACTATACAAGCGCTGGCTAAAGCCTTTGAAGCGCAAATAACGCTGGCAAGAGCGCTGTGACATACGGGCATTGATAAGCGATACCGGAATGTTTTGATTTTGGCAAAGCTGCAGCCAATTTGGCCACAATTCTGTTTCCATAATCCACAGTCGCTTGGGTTTATGTAAATGTAGAAACCAGCGAATACTCGGCCATAAATCAAAGGGGGCGTAGCGATGAATGGCTAAATCCGCCAGTTTTGATTGCGCTTGCTCAGCACCTGTAGCGGTAGTGGTAGTCAGTAATATATTAAGTTGTGGTTGCTGCTGCTTTAATTGAGTAATTAAAGGAATGGCCGCTAATACTTCACCCACTGATACCGCATGGAACCAGACATCAACCGCTGACACTTTTTTACTTAGGCCAAAATGCTCTATCCAACGTTTTCCCACCGAGGGTTTGCCCGGTTTTGGCCAATACAACTTATACATAGCTAAAGGCAGTAAAGGAATGAGCAGTAAGTTGTAGAGTAGTTTTATTAGCACGCTCATCACCTTATAGTGTCTTGTGGTGACTGGCCCGGTAGGCCTTTTTCTATTAAGTATTGGCGCTCTTGCTCTACATAACTGCGTTTATATGAATATTTGTTACTGTCATGACTGGCGACCAAATTGACTACTAAAAAATAGCCAATAATGATGACTATGATCTTTGCTAGCCGCTTAGGTTGGCTTTTTTGCCAACGTTCAGCCTGATACAAAATTGGGAACAGCGCAAAGCCAAAAGTAATGATTAGATGCCAATATGAAAAAATAATCGGCGATAAAATCGCTGAGATAATAATCCCCAATACAGCCGAAAACGCATAATGCATTAACCAATCTTGACTGGATAGGTTTAAAGGTTCACGAGAACGCCAGTGTGGCTTTATTCTTCGCCAAACGCGTTGGTTGATTCCCCAGGAAACGATGACGGTTAAGCCACCAACTACATACAAAATAGCTTGCCATAGGTAATCTACAGCCATGCGTAACCAGTTAATGTCGGTTAGCCATAAAAATTCGGCGTCGGTAATAATTCGGTTAGAAAATAAGAATGAACTGTAGCGTAACCAATAAAGAACCGATTTAAGCACCGGGTATACATGCACCCCTCCCCAGCCAATATAGCGATCAGATTCTTGCCCTTGTATTGCCTCATTAGCTTGCAACTCAATCAAGTAAGGGATTAAAGAAACAAATATGACCGCGCAACCGCACAGTATACCTAGCCAATGAACATGGATTAGTCGACGGTAGAATAAGTAAACCGACATCACTGCCAAAATAGGCCATGAGTAATGTAGCTGCATAGCAAAACCAATGGCGATGACATTTAAAAAGCTAAAAATAAAAGATCGTTTTTGGCTCATATTAAATGCTGACCAGCAATGCAGCGCAGCAAAGAAGCATAAGTAAGCAGGGTTGTAAATCAAGCTATCATATAGGAACCAAGGGTTAAGCAGGTAGAGTACTAAAAAACTTAGCCTTACTGTGGGGCTAAAAGTTTGCTTAATGACTATATCGAATAATAGGAACGAAGCAACTCGCAATGCGAGCAGCAGCAACATAGGCGCCCATGCAGAATCCCATAGTAGCAAAGGGATGCCAACAATGTAGGTTGATAAAGAGCCGGGAACGTTACCCACTACACTGGCAGCATTACCGTAGCTCAGCCAGTTGTCTTGGTAGGCCCCTAAGTAGCCCTTAACGAGCATTTGAAATTGGTCGCCAGTTAATATTTGGTTTGAAGCGTAAATCAACGACAGCGTAACCGCAGTGATAAGTACTAGCCAATATATGCTGTTAAAGTGTTTTTCGATGGTTTGATTTAGGGACACGGTTGAGTTCATTTTTTTGAGTTAATAGAGTTAAGAGGCTTCTGCGCGCGCAAAAGTCCAGAAGCGGTGAATAACAAAAGTGATGGCGGGTAGTAATGCAATCACTAAGCTTACTTTTAAAAAATTTGGATAGGTGGTTAATTGTGATGATAACCAAACCGATAGGCTTAATGCGCCCAATTGCACCACAAAAAACCGCAGTGCATTATTAATCGCCAGCTCTTTTTCAAATACCCACAGTGTTTGTACTAAGTAAGAGAAGATAAACGCTAAGCTAAACCCCACTAGGTTGGCCACTATAAACGCCAAGGGCCATAGTTCGAGTATTATTAACGCCAAGCTGAAGTGAATAAGAGTCGCCACGCCGCCGGCGAGACCATATCTAACTATTCTTAACGCAAGCAATCTGTTGATGAGCTTTGCCATCGTCTAGTTGTCATCTTCAATGATATATATAGGGCGACGTTTCGACTCCATAAACAAACGGCCAATATACTCACCCAGCACACCTAAGCCAATTAGCTGTACCCCGCCTAAAAACAGCATAATGGTAATTAGTGAGGCGTAACCAGGAGCGTCGATACCAAACATTAGGGTTTTGATAACAATGGCACTGCCATAAACAAATGCTAGTGTTGAAATGGCTAAACCGATATATAGCCAAATACGCAGCGGAGCAGTGCTAAAGCTGGTAATGCCTTCTAGGGCGAAATTCCACAGCTTCCAGCCATTAAAACTGGTTTCACCTGCGACTCGAGGGTCTCGCTTGTATTCTACAGTTTTCGTTTTAAAACCAACCCATGAAAACATACCCTTCATAAAACGTTGGTTTTCGGGCATTTGTTGAATGGCAGACACAACTCTACGAGTCATTAGCCGGTAATCACCGACATTTTCCGGAATTTTCACATGAGATATTTTATTGTGAAATTTGTAGAACAATTCAGCACTGAGCTTTTTGGCGAAACTGTCACTGGTTCTATCAACACGTTTAGCTACAACAACATCGTAACCATTGCTCCACTCCCGAATGAAGTCATGAATAAGCTCAGGTGGATCTTGTAGATCAACATCAATGGGAACAATCACTTGGCCTTTAGATAAATCTATCCCTGCGGTAAGTGCCGCTTCCTTACCAAAATTGCGCGCGAGATTAATGACTCTTATTCCAGCGTGTTGTTTTTGCAAATTTTTGAGTGCGGCTAAGGTGTTATCGCGACTGCCGTCATTTACAAAAACAATTTCGAAACTAAGCTCGGTTTTTTCAAGTTCTGGCAGCATGGTATCGATGAATAAACCCACTGTATCTTGCTCGTTAAAGCAGGGACAAACTATTGATATAACCGGAGGCTTTGTGCTCATAGGGAGTCTCGACAACGTTAAATAAAGTAAGTGTAGTTAAGTCAATAAATCAGCAATAGACGAAATTGCGCGCTCTGGTGCTAGTTCAGTTAAGCATTTTAAGTGGCCGAACTGACAAGTCTTTTTAAAACATGGGCGACAATCGATATCAGTATGCAAGATAGCGGCATTTTCGGTTAGTGGTGGTGTGTATTTTGGTGAAGACGAACCATAAATAGCGATCAATGGTAACTCTAGCGCTGCCGCGATGTGCATTAAACCTGAGTCATTACTTACCGCCAAAGTAGCTAGCGCCATTAAATCGATGGCTTCAGCTAACTTAGTTTTTCCTGCAAGGTTGTGGCAGTATGGTTGCAACTCTTGGGGTACGTGGCTAATGATTTGCGCTCCCACGGCTTGATCTTTATCTGAGCCAAAAATCCATACTTGACCTTTGCGTTCATTAATCCAGTGGGCTGCCACTTGTGCGTAGTGTTGCTCTGGCCAGCGCTTTGCTGGGCCAAATTCTGCGCCAGGGCATAAGGCCAATATTGGCTGCTCTGTGTTTAATGCAAGCTGAGTTAAAGCCTCTTGTTGATTCGCTTGGTTGGCTTGTAGCTGAGGGTGCAGATAAGTGGGTAGATCAGTTGCTGATTGCATCGACGCTTTAGGATGAGCCAAGGAAACGTAACGCTCCACCATTAAGGGGAAATCGTGTTTGTTGCTGCGCAAATCGTTAAGCAGGCCGTAGCGGCTCTCCCCCTTCCAACCAGTACGTTGCTTAATGCCTGCAAACCAAGGAATTAATGCTGATTTTAAGGAGTTGGGCTGGGTAATAGCCCAATCATAGCCGTTTTGTTTGAGCTCACGGGCTAACTTCCAACGTGTTGTCAGCTGCAAATCACCGTGGCCTAGGGGCATGCGCAGTGCATTGTCTACTTCGGGCATCCGCTCTAGCATGGGGCGGCACCAGTCTGGCGCTAGTACATCCAATTGCGCTTTTGGGTGCAGTTGTTTAAGGGTTTTGTACAAGCTTTGCGACATTACCATGTCGCCTACCCAAGATGGGCCTACCACCAGAATCTTCATTCATAACCTATGTTAAAAAGGGGCTTGTCGCCCCTTGAGTATTTTTTTGTTACTTGTTTAGCCAGGCCATGTATTCAGCGACCCCTTGAGCAACATCTTTAAATGGTTCTGCGTAACCGGCAGCGCGTAGCTTGTCGATATTTGCTTGGGTAAAGCTTTGATAACGACCTTTTAGGTGATCAGGGAATGGAATGTACTCAATTTCACCTTTTTGGTGATAGTTGATTACCGCTTCAGCCACCGCACGGAAAGGTTCTGCTTGGCCTGTACCTAGGTTGAAAATACCGCTTTGGTTCGGGTTTTTCCAAAACCATAGGTTTACTTTTACCACGTCGCCAACGTAAACAAAGTCTCGGCTTTGTCCGCCGTTGCCATAGCCGTCATAACCTTCAAATAATTTAGGGTTTTGCCCATCATTTACTTGGTTATTTAGGTGGAAAGCCACACTGGCCATGCTGCCTTTGTGTTGCTCGCGAGGGCCATATACGTTGAAGTAACGAAAGCCAACTACTTGAGAGTCAATTTCGGGTAACAAACGGCGCACGTAATTATCAAACTGCAGTTTTGAATAACCATATACATTAAGTGGGCCTTCGTATTGCTTTTCTTCTTTGAAGATCTCTGTGTCACCATAAGTGGCAGCAGACGAGGCATATAAGAACGGAATGCGACGGTCTAAGCAGTAATGCAATAGCTCTTTTGAGTACTCGTAGTTGTTTTCCATCATGTACTTGCCGTCCCACTCAGTGGTGGCAGAGCAAGCGCCCTCATGGAAAATGGCTTCAATTTTTTGGCCGTATTCAGCGCCAATATCTTCGCCAGAAACAATACGGGCTATGAAGTCGTCTTTATCGAGGTAGTCAGCGATTTCTAGGTCAACTAAATTGACGAATTTGGTGCCGTCTTTGAGGTCGTCAACCACAATGATGTCATTATGGCCTTGTTCATTGAGACTTTTTACAATGTTTGCGCCAATAAAGCCTGCGCCACCTGTTACGATAATCATAATACTGCCATTCCAAAAATTGCCGTTAATCTAAGGATTTTATGCTGTGGCGAGGGGAATAGCAATTGTGCCTCCAGTTGAATCTAGCCAATAAAAACTGGATTTTGGCAGCGTTTGCAGGTATCAACGTAATATCATTGAGAACTTTTTAGCCAAATGAAAACTAAAGACAAAATAATTCATACTTCTCTCAAACTCTTCAACGAGCGCGGCGAAAGACAAATCACTACCAATCATATCGCCGCCGAGCTGGGCATTAGCCCTGGGAATCTTTACTACCATTTTAGTAACAAACAAGAAATTATCCGCAGCATTTTCGATTTATACGTGGCTCAGTTAGAAAGCAGCTTTCGTCCTCATGCTGATCAACGGTTAAGCCTAGAACACTTGACGCAGTACTTGGATGCTAGCTTTGAGCTAATGTGGCGTTTTCGTTTTATGTACGCCAACTTGTTAGATCTGTTGGCGCGAGATCCTGAACTAGAACAGAAATACCAAGCCTTGCAGTTAGAACTCGCTAATTGGAGCCGTGATATTCTCTTTCAGTTGCGCGAGAGTCGCTTTCTAAGTGGTGACGATGCAACAATGGCTGAGTTAGCCGACAGCGTTAAGTTTATTATTGGTGCTTGGATTGGCTACCAAAGTGCTCAACTAAAAGGTGGCGAAATCACCAAACCTCGGTTGTATCAAGGGGTGCTTAAAATCTTGTTTACCTTGCGCCCATACTTTACTGATGAGTCTCAAAACATCTATCAAGATTTGCATCAACATTACGTAAAATGTGCTGAACGCAGTGAATAGTTTTTAATTTAGATTTAAGGCTGTATTTGCCAAATAAAACACTATAATTCAGCTATTATTCTGGATTTAAATAGGGTTTGCCATGACAGCCGCTTTCTCAGCACACATTTCTCAGCTCTTACAACAAGTAAAAGATGACGGTTTATATAAGCATGAGCGAGTAATCAACTCGCAACAGCAAGCCGCTATCGCTGTAGAACAAGGCCAAGTTGTTAACTTTTGTGCTAACAATTACTTGGGTTTAGCCAATTCCCCTGCTCTTATTGAGGCAGCCAAATCGGGTTTAGATAGCCACGGCTTTGGTGCTGCTTCGGTGCGTTTTATTTGTGGTACTCAAGATATTCACAAACGTTTAGAGCAAGGCTTGAGTGAGTTTCTGGGTATGGAAGATACGATTTTGTATTCTTCTTGCTTTGATGCCAACGCTGGGCTTTTTGAAACCTTATTGGGTCCAGAGGATGCGATTATCTCTGATGCACTAAACCATGCTTCGATTATTGATGGTGTTCGTTTGTGCAAAGCAAAGCGTTTTCGTTATGCCAATAACGACTTAGCAGAGCTGGAGCAATGCTTAAAAGCCGCCGATGAAGCGGGAGTGCGTTTTAAGCTGATTGCCACCGATGGCGTGTTCTCGATGGACGGCGTGATAGCCAACTTGCCAGGAATTTGTGATTTAGCTGATAAGTATGATGCCATGGTGATGGTTGACGATTCTCACGCCGTTGGCTTTGTAGGTGAGCATGGACGCGGCACTCACGAGTATCATCAAGTTATGCAGCGAGTAGACATTATTACCGGCACCTTAGGTAAAGCCATGGGCGGTGCTTCTGGTGGTTTTACTTCAGCCAAAAAAGAAGTGATTGATTGGTTGCGTCAACGTTCGCGTCCTTACCTCTTTTCTAACTCGCTGGCGCCGGCCATTGTTAGTGCGTCTCTTAAAGTATTGGAATTACTCGCTGAAGGAGATGCTCTGCGTAAACAGCTGTGGGATAACGTCGAATACTTCAGAAACGAGATGAGCCAAGCGGGCTTTATCTTAGCGGGCGCAGACCATGCCATCATTCCTGTGATGTTAGGTGACGCTAAACTGGCAAGCACCTTTGCCGACAAATTACTCGAGCGCGGTATTTACGTGATTGGTTTTTCTTTCCCTGTGGTACCTAAAGGCCAAGCAAGGATCCGTACGCAAATTTCAGCAGCGCATACAAGCGAGCAACTAGAACATGCTGTTTCAGCCTTCACAGAAGTAGGTAAAGAGTTGGGGGTGATTGAATGAGCATTAAAGCCTTAGCAAAGCTAAAAACAGAGCCTGGAATTTGGATGACCCAGGTTGAGATGCCTGAGCTCGGTCACAACGACCTTCTGATTAAAATAAACAAAACCGCTATTTGTGGTACCGACGTACACATCTATAACTGGGATGAGTGGTCACAAAAGACTATTCCAGTCCCCATGGTCATTGGTCATGAATATGCGGGAGAAGTTGTAGATATTGGCCAAGAAGTACGTGGCTTTTCGGTGGGTGATAGAGTCTCTGGTGAAGGGCACATTACCTGTGGCCATTGCCGAAACTGTCGGGGCGGGCGTACTCATTTGTGCCGCAATACCGTTGGAGTTGGCGTAAATCGTACTGGTTGTTTTTCAAAATACTTGGTTATTCCTGCAGTTAACGCTTTTAAACTACCCGACGAGATTAGTGACGACTTAGCTGCTATTTTCGACCCTTTTGGTAACGCAGTTCACAGTGCCTTGTCGTTTGATTTAGTGGGTGAGGATGTATTGATTACCGGTGCCGGCCCTATTGGTGTAATGGCTGCGGCTATTTGTAAGCACGTTGGTGCGCGCCATGTGGTGGTAACGGATGTAAATGACTACCGCTTGGACCTAGCCCAAAAAATGGGAGCAACTCGGGTAGTTAATGTTGCCAAGCAATCGTTGAAAGATACCATGAGCGAACTCAACATGACTGAAGGCTTTGATGTAGGCCTAGAAATGTCGGGTGTGCCCAGCGCTTTTAGCTCTATGTTAGAGCTGATGAACCATGGTGGTAAGGTTGCAATGTTGGGTATTCCCCCTAGCGATATGGGCATTGATTGGAGCCAAGTTATTTTTAAAGGCTTGGTGATTAAAGGCATCTATGGCAGAGAAATGTTTGAAACATGGTATAAAATGGCATCTTTGGTACAATCTGGCCTCGATTTAAGCCCAATTATTACCCATCATTATAGTGTTGACGATTTTCAGCAAGGTTTTGATGCGATGCGCTCAGGACAAAGTGGCAAAGTTATTTTGGATTGGCGTTAGGCTTTTTCCTTTTGAGTTAATGCACTTTTTAGGTGCTAATTACGTGCTAGAGGAGGTGCAATGGCGTATTTGAGTGAGCTCCAGTTGTCTGAGATGCAATTTAAGGCTTTAGGTGAAAATGTAAAAGTCAGTGATAAAGCTGCTATTTACGATCCTCATCTTATCGAGATAGGTGACAACAGTCGAATTGATGACTTTTGTCTTATTTCTGGTGTCGTTTATATAGGTAAGAATTGTCATATCACCCCAATGTGCCTTGTAGCAGGAGGAAGCGTAGGGGTAAGCCTTGCTGATTATTGTACTTTAGCTTACGGAGTGAAGGTTTTTGCTCAGTCTGATGACTATAGTGGTGAAACTATGGTTAACTCCCTGATACCTAAAAAATACAAAAATGAATTGTTCGCCAAAGTGACTTTGTCAAAGCATGTTGTTGTAGGTGCGAATAGCGTAATCCTGCCAGGAGTTGACTTAGCTGAAGGGTGCTCGGTAGGAGCTTCTTCATTAGTTACTAAGTCAACAGCTCCATGGGGAGTTTACGTTGGAACTCCTGCAAAACGGATAAAACAGAGAAGTACTAATTTACTCAAATTAGTAGACATGTTTGAAAATGATTCGACATTTTCAAACAAGAAAAATACGTCTTAGGCGCTTTTATTAATTCCAAAGAACTCTAAAATACTACCTGATACTAGTTGGGCAACCTCTTCATCATAAGCAGAGCATAGCGGTAATCTCAATAGGGTATCACTCACTTTTTCTGTAATTGGTAGCATGCCTTTTTTGTAGCCGAAAGACTCTCCCATCGGTGATGAGTGGAGTGGCACATAGTGAAACACCGACATGATACCTTTATCTTTTAGAAAGCTAATCAGCCGCTGTCGAGTGTCTAAGTCTTCTAACAACAAGTAAAAAATATGCCCATTATGGCAATTGTAATCGGGAATATGAGGTAGTTTTGCTAGGCCTTTTTCTTCGAGTATTGCTAAATGCTCAGCATAGTAATTATAAACAGCCATTCTGCGTTGTTGTATTTCTTCAAAATTTTCCAATTGGGCAAACAAAAAAGCAGCTGAGAGGTCGGATAGTACGTATGACGATCCGATAGAAGTCCAGGTGTATTTGTCTACTTGTCCTCTAAAGAATTGAGCTCTATTTGTACCTTTTTCACGAATGACCTCACTAGCTTCTTTGTGTTTTTGGCTTTTACAAACTAGAGCTCCACCTTCTCCACAAATAATATTTTTGGTTTCATGAAAACTAAAAGCAGCGTAGTCACCGAAGGTGCCTAATGGCTGTCCGTTGTAGCTAGATCCTATAGCTTGTGCCGCATCTTCAACAATTGGGATATTGGCTAGCTGACCAATCGACATTAATCGATCCATGTTGCAACTAATACCTGCGTAATGTACCGGTACTAGGGCCTTAGTTGCAGAGGTTACTAAGCTATCTACATGATCTAAATCGATATTTAAAGTTAGTGGATCTATATCAGCAAAAATGGGTTTAGCGCCTCGTAGGCAAAAGGCATTTGCTGTCGATACAAAAGTATAAGATGGAAGAATAAACTCGTCTTGACTGGACAAATTAAGGTCTAATGCGGCAATCTCCATTGCTGAAGTGCATGAGGTTGTAAGCAGGACGCTATTTTTAATATGCATTAGCTGATTTAAGCGCTCCTCGCAGCGCTTACCAAAAGGTCCGTCCCCAGCAGAGTAGCCTCCCATTACAGCTTGCGCAATGTAGTAGAGCTCTTTTCCTGAAATGTAAGGAGTATTAAACTTAATATTCATCATTGTCCAAAAGGTTTTTTCTATATTTTGCATTATAACATGTGACGTGAATTTGCTATGAAATCTAACTGACTTCGTGTCCAACAGCCTGGGAGACTAATTTAGTCGGCTTCACGCTTAAGGTAAATGAGATTACATTCCTTGAACTAACTTGTTGGAGAATGCTGACTTTATGCAGTACATCTCCCAATCGGCCTTGTTGATCAAGTCCAAGGTGCAGTTATTCTAGGCTCTTACTTTATTTAGCCAGTTACCTGACGAATAGGCATAACTAGCCTAGTCTTTTTTGTTTAACGCATTGACACTTGCCATCATTTCACCCGCTTGGGCGTTGTAATTACGTAAGCTCAACTTATCACACGTCAGCTGCTTGTAGCGGTGCATGGCCTTCCTCCCAGTAAGCGGCGTTTTTTCTTTACCGTGCTTACGCACCTTCCATTCTCCTTCGCCAAACATCTTTAAGCCCGTTAAATCAATCACGATGTGCCTAACAGGGCCATGACTGGGAGGTCGATAATTCACTTTCACTGTTTGCGCTTGCTTGCTAATACAGCTGTAGTCAGGTGACTTAAAGCCTACATCCATCAGTTGGAATACTGAAGTTAATAAAACTTTCCAAGGCACGAAGAGCAAGCTTAAATACACCTTTTATCATCAAAGCGGTACTAATGGCTTTATCACTGTAGGTATTGCTGCGGCCGCGGCGCCCTGTGGGGCCATTGTGTTTTTGCAGCGTTATCCAGCCAAAAGGTTATTGAGCCTCGCTGGGTTAAGGCCTTGTTGTATTGCTTCCAGTTGACGATGTTGCTTTTTGCTTTTTGCTTTACCCATGATACGACCTGGCTATTGTGACTTAACGATCACATCGCCGAGAGGCTAAAAGGTTCACCTTATTTAAGCAACAACGCCCTCCCAATCTGTTATCATAAGCACGTTTTGAAATCTGGTCTTTTCTCTAGTGTCTTATACTATTTTGTTGGGTTGAACACATGGCTTGAAGTATATTAAAGTCTAGATTGATGTGTTTCAGGTTTTATTTTGTATAAAACTATTTTTAGGTTCTTATATTATGTTGATCGATTTAATTACTGGTTTTCAGTTGAAGCTTATTAAAAAAAAGTTGAAGTTTTTTAGGAGTAATAAAAAATTTGATTTGTCGCCTATTGATAATGTTTTAGAGAAGTTAGCCGTTAAGAGATTAAAAGAAACGGATGTTTTGAGTGAAGGTAGAGTAAAGAATTCAGGCTCTGTCGCTATATTGGCTACGGAAATTTATGACAGAGGAGGACACAGTCCGATTTTAGTAAATTTAGCTCGCTCATTGAAAGATGATTTTAGTGTGCATTGTTTTTTTACTCATCTTTCTAAATCTAAAGAGCAAGCGCCTTTTAGGCAAAAAGAGTTAGATGAGGTTGCATCAGTTGACGGTGTTAATTATGAAAGAATGAAATTTACCGATAATATCAATTCATTGTATGGCAAGATATATAATTCTTGCTGTGATACAGTTTTTGTCTTTACACATTCTGATGATTTGCTTGCATCTTCGGTTATCGCACTTCTAAAGCGTGATAGAAAAATAATATTTTATAATCATGCTGATCACTCGCCTAATTTGGCCATGAGTCAATCAGATTTGATTCTGAACTTTAGGATTCCGGCAGTTTATATCACCCAACATTTTTGTAATATTACTAAAACCACAAAAATACCGCTTCAATCCATAGCTAAAAATAATACAACCTATATTGATGAGGTGCAACAGCAGGATGTTCGTAGTCAGTTAGGGGTTAAAGCTGGCGAGAAATTAACTTTGAGCGGGTTTGACAACCATAAAATATTTTCTGATGATAGTAATCAATATTTATATCTTATTAAAAGTCTTTTAGTTAGAAATTCTAACTTAAAGCATTTGCTTATATCTAACCTAACCGATAAGCAACTAGAAGTTTTAAATGAAGTTTTTGTCGATGAGCCAGAAGCTCGGTCTCGATTCCTGTTAAAATCCATGGTTAATGAATTTGATGATTTGTTTCAAAGTTGTGATTTGTTTATAGATAGCTTTCCATTGGGAAGCGCATTAACACATATAGATATGATGAGAAATAGAAAACCAACCGTTATTAAAAAATCTACAAAAAATAGCCTTTATTCCTTTGAAGAGTATCTTCCTGATAATTATCGTTATGCTTTTGACACCATTGATGAAATGTTAATTGGAGTTGAGTTTCTATTGAATAACCCAGGTGAGGTTTCGAAAGTGGTTGAAGAAAACTACCAACACTATCTTGAAAATAATGAGTTTTCGGTTGTTAAAGAAATCTATTTAAATTTGGTTAGAGACACTGATGGCTTTAAATCTTGGGTGGTTCCTAGATTAACAGAAGGGAGCGTGCCAATTGAAGGGTTATTTAAAAATCATTAAGGTTTTAATTTGAATTCTCCCAGGGTTAATGTGTAGCTTCGATGTTTTTAGTTTTCAAGCCGGATTTCTATCTTTTCGAAGTAAAGAGTTTATTGAACTTAAAAGTTTTAACTTTATTGCAGGGTGAATATTGGGAATGATAAAGCATTTAGTATGCTGAATGGTAAATGTTATAACCTTTATTGGGTGTTTTTTTAAATGCTTAATTTTTATCAGTGCTCTTAGATAAGTTTTTTTGCAACGTTGTCTATGCGGTATTTCTGCTTTATATTCGGTGGGACTATATTGTAATCACTTTCAATGAATTTACTGGAGAGTGAAGTTTTCTCATTCCAAATATGAATATTATCTCTATTGTAAAAATCTTGCTTACTAATTTCTGTATTGGTGGTAATCAGCTTCCTTTCCCAGGCTAATGCTTCTAGTACCCTAAAGGATAAACCTCGCTGGTTCTCGTAACCAATATCTAGAATACACCGACTTTGCCTTACATAAGGCAGCAATTTCTCATTTAAAATGGGCTCTTCGATAATTTCTATTTTAGGGTGTTTTATGTATTTTCGCTTTCTTGGGTGGTCAATATAAAGCAATATTTTACAGTTTAAATTTGGATTATTGTCGAGAAATTTCACGAGTATTGGGTATCGTTGTTTGCAAAAACTCATAATGCAAAATACATCGTAAAGATAACTATTAGTGCTTAAAGGAAGCTGATCACGTCGGTAGTAATTGGTTGTGTTTTCTAGGTTATGCGTTGCCACATCAATAGGATCAAAGCTAAATACTTTATCGAAGTAAGGTAGCTTTTCTCGATTTTGGGGCATTCTGCCCAAACTGTCCCACAGCATTAAATGAAGCCTAGGTATATGCGTTCTGATTATTTTGAAGTGTTCTTCAACAAAAATATCTGGGTTGGTAAATATGGCTAAATCGAAATTCTGGCCGCAAAAAAATCTGGTAAGTTCGTAAGCGATATTCTGCTCAGTTTTTACGTGTTTATATTTTCTTTTTCTGAACAGGTCCAGCAGCTTTGTTAGTGCCCGGTGCGTGCTGCTTTTGTAGGCAAAATGACTTATTTCGGAGTGGTCTAGATAAGCTACATCATGCCCTTGCCTACTTAATTCATCGGCAACTGGTCTTGCTAGACCTGTCCAGTCGGTGCTTATAAACAGTATTTTCATAAGGGGTTCTTTGTTTTTTACCAATTAATATAATTGCTTACTGTGCCTTAAGGCTTGGTTTCGGCGAGCTGACACTTGGCGAATTTAGGTGTCTGAGCGTCTTAGTGTCAAGCTGCTTGTTAATGAAGTAGTATATAGGAAAATTATTTACTAGGAACGTTTGTGCTGATTAAAGACAACATATTGGGAAGGCTTTTTCGTTTTAGAGATAAAGTAAATTTCACTCTGGGTAGATTTCTTTTTGATAAATCGCCATCTACAAAAGATCTTACTACTGTCGCTAGTATCTTATTTGTTCGCGGCGATGGAAAAATTGGCGATAGTATTGTCTCTTCATTTGTGTATAGAGAAATCAAAAGGCAGCAGCCCGGCATTAAATTAGGAGTGCTGTGCACTTCTAACTCGAAAAAGTTGTTTGATACAGATCCTTATATAGATTTTGTGCACGAGTATCCTAAGCGACCTAAACTATGGCAGGTTAAGCGCCTGCTTCGTCAAGTACCAACCTACGACGCTGTGATTTTTCTACCAGAGGTGATGAAGGCGAGAGATTTTTTGATGTTACGTTGCTTAAAGGCTAAGGCCAATATTGGGGTAGCTAAAAGTGTTCGTTTAATCAATTACAATATCGCTCAGCAAGTTGCTGGCAAGCATAGTCAACAGTATTTTGTCGAAGCCGCGAATCAACTAGGCTTTACTATTAGTGATTTTAGTTACCGATTTAATCTGCCAGAAATGGTTGAGCAAAGCGTATTGGATTTTTTGGGTAGCAAAAAAGGGAAGTATATTGCTATCAATGGATTTGGTAATACTCATAAACGCTCTTTTACTAAATCTCGCTTGATAGAAGTGTTATTAGCTTTAAAGGAGTATTTTCCCAGCTACCCAATAATTGTATTGGCTTCTCCAGTTTCTCAAAGCCTAGTCAGCACTGTTACTAGTGCTTTGGATAACGTTTTTTGTATAAAGAATACGGAGTCTATACAGCAAAACGCAGCTCTGATAAAGCATAGTAAGCTATTTATCAGTGTAGACACGGCTACAGTACATTTAGCTCGCTGCTTTGAAGTTCCAATGGTGGCTATTTATCGCCAAGAACCCGCTAATTTTGCTATGTGGTCACCTAACTATCAACCAACAGAGTCTATATTTACTAGAGCTGCCGTTAATAATGCAGAAGAAGTGAATATAGGCGAGTTTGATACTGCGCAGTTGTTGCAATCTTGTTCTAAGTTATTAGGAGAAGATTCCTGCGGAAGCGTTGGTTGAACTTTTCTTAGTTTAGCCGCTTTTTAAGAACAGTTGTCTGATGATTTAACAATCCCGAATGTTGTCCATGCCTGTCGCTCTTGTTGTATCTTTTTGAATAAAAAATCATTTTTAGTAGAACGCGGCAGTTCTTGGTGATAAAGGTGAACTTGAGTAGCTTTGTAAAACAAAGGGTGAATAACTATACCTTTTAACCTTAGTCTAAATTCTACGTCACTATCTTCGCCCGTTCCGGCAGCTTCATAGCGTTGATCAAAACCGTTGATAGAGAGTAAATCCTTTTTGAACAAGGAAAAGTTGCACCCGACAATTCCCTTATTAGATTTTTGTAGGTAACGGCGAAGCGTATTAGATGAAATTCTAAAGCCTTTCTCTATATTTTTCCCTTGGCCAAGTAGGTAGGTAAAAATAATGAAGGCAAAGTTGTCACGTACGAAGCTAGCCGGTTTTGTGGAATCAAAAAGTTTACGGGTCATTTGGGGCGATAAATCAGCACGACGGCCATTTAAACAACGGCCTAACTGAGCTTCACTCAAGTGGTCTTCTACGAAATGAGTTTGCGGCACGCAGTCACCATCAATGAAGATTAGGTATTCATTTTTAGCTGCCTGTACGGCTAAATTCAGGCATCGATTTTTTCGAAAGCCTTTGTCTTCGTGCCAAACATGTTGAATCTGTAAGTGGCTATTTTGTTGCAGCATTTCTAATTGCTCCACAGTTGTGCTGTTAGAGCCATCGTCTGCAATCACTACCTCAAAATCCGCGATGCTTTGTGTTTCCAATGCACGGAGAACCAACTTCAAAGCCTTAATATTATTGTAAAAGGCGATGACGACTGAGGCTTTAAGAACGTTATTTTTACTCATCAATTTGCCTTGATTGCTTTTTTATAGGTGTAATTGCCTTTGATCTTTCTCCACAAGCCAAACTTAGTGGTGCTGGGGAACATTACAATTCGGCGAATTTGCTGCAAATCTTGGTGCATGCCTACTGGGCCAGAATCTGTAGCCACTGTGTAAGTATAGCCAGCTTGCTTGGCTAGCTGTTTGGTTTGCTGATTGTGGTTGCCATAGGGGTAAGCAAAGGTGGTTAGCTCTCTACCCAATAGGTTTTCTAGCTCAGCTTTGTTTTGTTCGATTTCTTTTTGTTGATCATTTTCATCTAGCTCTGCTAGCTTGGGGTGATTAAGCGTATGTCCACCGATTTCAACATAGCCACTTTGATCAATGCCGCGCATAGTTTGATGGCTCATTAGCTCAAAACGTTGGTCAGGTTTAGTTGGGTGTTCAACATCCCAGCGATTATGATCGGTGCCAGTGACAGCATAAATAACCGCTTTGAACTGATACTCCTTCAGTAAGGGTAACAACAGGTCGAAGTTATCCTGATAACCGTCGTCGAAGGTGAGAATGATATAGCGCTTACCGTGATTAAAACGATGTTCTAGGCCTATCTTGTCTAACTCACTAAAAGTGATTGGGGTTAAGCCCATGTGTTTAATAGTTTGAAAATGCTCTTCTAAGCGCTCAACTGTTACGTAAGTGCCATAGGCTCCCTTTTGATTATCATCTTGGGTGACTCGGTGGTACATGATAATCGGGATTTCTCGTTGTTTGGTATATACGTAAGCACTTTGGTAGGTATCTAATAGCTTCTGGCATATTGCATCTAAATCGTACTCAGCTTTTATTGCTGCTACCAGTTGCTTGCTTACTTGATGCTGCTCACCAAAGCTAGCTAATTGCTCAGCCAAGTTTGAGTAATCAATATCTAATTCTGTTTTGCCATCATCAGCCACATCACCAAAGTTACTGGCAAGAGCCGCTGGTAGGTTATTTAAGCTAATGTAGCCAAGAGCTTTAGCCTCACCCACTGCAAATACTGGTTTTTTGCATAGCAAGGCTTCCATAGCTACACGCCCGGCTCCAATTATTAAGTCAGCTTGAGCAATGGTAGCGCGGATGTTGTCGCTGTATCCGCAAAACTCTACCTTATCTTCAAACTCAGCAAAGCGAGTGTCTACTTTACTACCGCTAATCACTTGTACTTGGTTAGCGTCTAAATCAATACATTGGTTCAATAGTTGATAAACTAACTCGCCTTTGGGGCCGGTTAATCGCCCGATGATTTGAATAAGGGGTTTATCGTTATTGGCAGCTGGGAGCGGAGAAAACTGTTGGCTGTCAACACCATTGCGTACCACGCTAACTTGCTCGCTAGGCACACCTAAGTCGCGAATAATTTGCTGAGCGATGTTTTCGCATACTGCGACAGCATGATAACCCAGAGCGTGAAATTTTTTACGTGAACGATGCACCGGTTGGCGACCGTGTACGCTGGTGACCATTGGCGTATTAGTTAGCTTACAGGCGACATAAGAAGACCACCCAGAAGCACGGCTATGTGCATGTACCAGTTGAATTTTATATCGAAGAATTAGATAGATAAGATACAATACGTGCCATACTCTGCGAGGAAGACTACGTTTGTTGAAGCGCAAGCGAAAGTGTTGACCTTGATGTGGGCAACTTAAGGTATCTGATACATAAAATACTTGATGACCCCGTTGAGTGAGTCGATCGCCAACTTGGGTAGCGTAGACTTCGGCTCCAGTCACTTCGAGTTGTGATAGAGCCATCAAAATATTCATAAATATGATAGACCTTGCTGCAATTTGGTAACATATTCTACAGAAGTGACTTGGCTACGCCTAGTGATAGTGTCAAGGTCTATAAAGGCTTAATAATTGGTGATAAATGTGAAGGGTGGCCGTTTATTTTTGTGAGTAATTCATTAATAAGAGTCTATTCACTGATTAAGGTGTTTAAGCCAATTTTGCTGCTGGTGTTGCTGAGTTTAGCGCTGTTGTCGTTAAACGCAGAAGCGCGCACCGCTCGGGTATTAATGCTCAACTCTTATCCTGCTGGATTACAGTGGGATGCCAGCTTTGATAGAGGCTTGCGCCAACAAGTGGGTAATCGTTCTGTGTGGTTGTTTAATCACCGAATAGAGCCAAGCCCTTCGCAAGACCCTAGCTATCGTTTAGCCCAATTCGATTTACTCAATGAAATCATTCTTTATTACCAATTTGATTTAGTGGTGACGGTGGGCGAACAAGCCTTACACACTGCTTTAGCCCTGCAAGATGAGGCGGTACTGCAAGCGCCTATCGTGGCAGCGGGTGCA
Organism: Agarivorans aestuarii; assembly: GCF_019670125.1. Classification (NCBI taxonomy): domain Bacteria; kingdom Pseudomonadati; phylum Pseudomonadota; class Gammaproteobacteria; order Alteromonadales; family Alteromonadaceae; genus Agarivorans; species Agarivorans aestuarii. Next base: position 4,511,420 of record NZ_AP023033.1, on the reverse strand, counting down.
GACCTTTCAGCTTACATGGGGCCAAGAGAGCGGCGGATAACCGGTATTCACGAGCAGCTGCCAATGCGCGAAAACCTGTTGCTTATTCGCCAACTAATTCCAGATTTAGAAGCCATTCACTTACTAGTAGACGATAGTGCCGCTAGCAGAGACATTACCAAAGAATTTGTGCAGTTGGCTGAGCAATTTGCTATCCCTTATACACTTTGGCAAGACCAAGACTACGAAGAAGTAAAAGCAAAAACCTCGCTGTTAAGTGCCAAGCAAGCAGTATTGTTGGGGGCTCTACAGCAATCGCAAATAGGTAATACCCAGCTTACAGAACAAGCTGTTCAGTCTTTATCTATGGTGTCTAGAGCACCTATTTATAGCCTATGGCAGCATGCGATAGGTAATGGTGCGGTGGGTGGTTTTGTTAGTTTGCCGCAACCATTGGGTCAGGCACTTGGTGACACCGTGTTACAAGTGCTGCAAGGTACAGATGTACGCGACATTGCCATTAGTGCCCGAGGTCCTCAAACCTATTTGTTTGATAATAAGCAGCTGGTTCGTTGGAAGGTATCGCGTGGTAACTTGGCCGAGAATAGTCGTTTTCTTAATCAGCAAGCCTATAAAACTTTGCCACAGCGTTATCAAGGCGCTTTGCTGGTGGGCATTACTTTGTTACTTGCTGGTTTGGCGATTTACGGGGTTTGGCGAGCCTTAACCCGCACCCAACGTGAATTAGCTGAGCATGAGCAAAATTTGCAGTCTGTATTTACTTTTACCGAGCAAGCCAGCGCATTGCTTGATGAAAATGGTCATGTGCAGCTATTAAATCAAGCCTTAGGTGATTTGCTGGGAGAGCGGGCTAATTTCATTGTTGGAAATTCTTTGCTCGATAGCCACGTTTGGCAACACCAAGCGCCATTGAAACAACAACTTCGTGATGCAATTGCAAAAAGCTTAGCCGGTGAAAAAGTCCGTTTTCAAGCGGAGCTAAACCTTGAGAACCGAAATGTACTTTATGATTTTGCGCTAACTCCACAAAGCGCCACCAACGGTATTGTTGAACAAGTATTGCTCGAGTTGCGAGATTTAGAGTTAATTCAATTAGAACATCGCCAGCTTAAGCAAAGTGAGCAACACTACCGCCTATTGTTTGAGCAGAGTCCAGCCTTGTTGATGTTAGTCAATCGTCTGGGGGTGATTGTTTGTTGTAACCAAGTGGCCGCTAAGCATCTTGGTATGTCTAAAAAACAGCTTGAGTTGTCGCAACTGCGCAGTTTGTATGCCGAACACGCCCAGCAAGTATCTCTATTAGAGTATCTAGAAGGGGTTGGTACTAACAAAGTTACTCGACAAATTGCTTACCACAACAGTGACAATAAACAGCTTTGGTTTAAAGAGTCTTTTGTACGCATGGCTGAAGAAGACTTGTTCATGCTGGTATGTGAAGACATAACCGCCACCCGCAGCTTGGCCGAAGAACTGGATTTTCATGCTAACTTTGATTTACTCACCGGCATTTATAATCGAGGGTTCTTTGAGCGCCGCTTAGAGCTGCTGCTTAACTCCTCGCACTTGCAAGAGCAGCAGCATGCTTTGCTATTTATTGATTTGGCCCAGTTTAAAGTAATTAACGATACCTTTGGCCATGGCTCGGGCGATCAGGCCTTGAAGCAGGTAGCCGGAGTATTGGAACAAATGATCCCTGAATCTGCCGTGGTGGCTCGTTTGGGAAGCGATGAGTTTGCCATTTTGCTCGAAGACAGCTCGCAGCAAGGCAGCCTAGATTTCGCTAACTTGGTGATTGATCGGTTAAACGATACGCACTACGTGCGCGATGAGCGGATGTTCAGCTTTGGTTGCAGCATCGGCGTAACGCTGTTCCAGCAGCAGCAAGGTTCTTCTCAAGAAGTATTAGCACAAGCTGATAACGCTTGTTTCACCGCAAAATCGCTAGGCCGTAGCCGCGTTTATTTATATCAAATGGACGACCAGATGTTGCTTGAGCGTCAAGGGCAGATGGAGTGGGTAACCCGTATTCAAAAAGCGCTGCGTGAAGAACGTTTCTTATTGTACGCGCAAGCTATTGTACCAGTTAAACCGAGTGAGAGTGATTACCTCCACTACGAAGTACTATTAAGAATGATTGACGAAGAAGGCCGAGTGGTGCCTCCTGGGGCGTTTTTACCGGCGGCAGAAAACTACAACTTAGCTGATCAAATTGACCGAGTTGTGATTCAAAAAACATTGCAGTGGCTATCAGAAAACCCCGGGCATTTAACCCGTCTTAACATGTGCTCAATGAATCTTTCTGGGCAGTCTTTAGGCAGCGCTGAGTTTGTAGCTTGGCTGCTACAAACCTTGGAAGATAGTGCGCTGCCAATGAACAAGCTATGCTTCGAGACCACCGAAACCGTGGCTATTGCTAATTTAGATGTTGCCACCGAGTTCTTTAACAAGGTACGCAAATTGGGCTGTAAAATTGCACTCGACGATTTTGGCTCAGGGTTATCATCCTTTGGCTATTTGAAAAACTTGCCCATCGATTACCTCAAAATTGATGGCATTTTCATTCGTGATTTAGAAAACGATCATATGGATGCAGCCATCGTAAAAAGCATTAATCAGATGTCTCACGTGATGGGTAAAAAGACCATTGCAGAGTTTGTTGAGAACGAGGCTATCAACAAGGTATTGGCTGAAATTGGTGTCGATTTTGCTCAGGGTTATCATTTTGGCAAACCCGTTCCCATTGAGATGCTGGTTTTGAACTAAGCATCATCTGTTAAACTTGTTTTATTTCTTTATGGAGCCCAGCCTTGGACAGCCAGCAGCCACGTTTGTATTGTGAGCAATCCGCCGACACTGACTACGCCAATAGCTTAATTGAGCGCTTTGCTATGCAGCCATGCGAACAGCTGCCAGAAACCGGTTTTTGTTTGGTACTTGATGGCGAATGCTTAGCCCTGCGCTACTGCGATGAGGCTAAGTTGGGCGATGTTAAAGTTGACTTTCTAGCTGGTCGGGTTGCCCATCGTCGTCAATATGGTGGTGCAGAAGCAGTGAGTAAAGCGGTTGGCGTAAAAAAAGGTCAGCGCCCCAGTGTCATCGATGGCACGGCGGGTTTAGGCAGAGATGCGTTTGTATTAGCCAATCTAGGCTGCGAAGTGACTATGCTGGAGCGCTCCCCTTGGGTTGCCGCCTTGCTGGGCGATGGCTTACGGCGGGCTAAAGCCGATGCCGATATTGGCCAATGGGTTGGCCAACGTATGCGTTTAATTTACGCCAGCAGCATTGACGATCTCGCACAACAGAACTTGCAAGCCGATGTGGTCTACCTCGATCCGATGTATCCGCATCGTAAAAAGTCGGCTCAAGTAAAAAAAGAAATGCGGGTTTTTCAGCTACTGGTTGGAGCCGACTTAGACGCTGACTTGCTGTTAGAACAAGCTTTAAAGGTTGCGCAAAAACGAGTAGTGGTAAAAAGGCCCAGCTATGCAGAACCTCTAGCAGGTAAAGTTGCCCATAATCATTTAAGTACTAAAACCCACCGTTTCGATATTTATTCACTGATTTAGTCGCTTGCTTGCTAACTGCGATTCGGTCGCGCTGGTAAGTGATAAAGCCACTTGTATAATCGTTTTATCCCTTGATATTGCTCAATTTTTTGCGTCTATTTGTCGAAGGTTTTGGGCCGCTGATTATTGGCCCGTATTAGCTATTAATCATTAAAAACAGTGGTTTAGAGCACCATCAAGACTGAATGCGCCAATTCTTTGATCCAGATCACGGATGGCTTTGATTTAAGTGAGCTCGATCTAGTTTCTTGTGATTGACTGGGAAAATGCTTGCATCAAGAAAACGCTATCATTACTCTATTTCCATCGTTCCAAGGATTGGAGCGATATCGAAAGAAATAAGATCTGACCTTTGTTGACCGACAGAAAAATTGGAGAAGCCATTGCTTCTCCTTTTTTTTCGCCTGCAATTTGTGGAAGGTTTTTTTACTTAAGGTTTTTTGCCATTTTTACGTAGGCAACGCCGTGTTTATCAAAGGCTTCGCTAGTCACTAAAAAACCTAAACCCTGATAAAAGCTAATAGCGCTGCAGCGGGCATCAAACCAAAACTTAGTTAATGGCCTACCCTTTTGTTGCTCTACCAAGTAGTTAAGCATATAGCTTCCATACCCTTTACCTTGATGCTGGGGTAAGCAGGCAAATTTACGTAGGCGAATACTGGTTTGCTTTACAAAAAGCGAAGCCACCATAATTAGTTCGCCATTAAGGTAAGCGCCATAATGCTCACCCTGTTCATCTTCAGCGACGCGGCAAAAAGCCTGATCGTGCTCTGGCCATAACACTTGTTGGCGAATTGCTAGGGTTTGTTCTGCGCTAATTGTTTGAATGTCTATCATGGTTTGAGCTGGCTTAAGGCCTCAATATCACAAGGTACTTGATAGTCTACCCCATCTACAGCAAAGCCATTTAGCCGCAAGAATGCTGTTTTATAGCCGGTAAAATCGGTGGTGCTTTTGAAGTTGTCGGCAGTAATGCAGGGGTAGCGTGAGTCTATCTCCTGCTGCACTTGCGGACTCAGTTCTAAGTCGTCGATGCGCAGCTGGTTGAACTCGTCTAAGCGCACTTGTCCACCACTTGGGTAAAGGTGCTGGCTAAATAAACGGTAAGCTTGCTCAATGCACTCTTCATGAGTTTGCTGCTCTTTCATCACTTGATAAAGCAGCGCAATGTAAGGAGACATTACAGGGATATACACACTGGCTTTAGTCACTAAGGCTTTACACACACAAGCATAGGCATTGCCGCCGACTTGGGTTTGCAGTTGCTTATTTAGTTCCTGTGCGGTTACATGTAAGTGTTGCTTGGCTCGACCAATGGTGCCATCGCGATATATCGCGGCAGTGCGCTCTGGGCCCACGTAGGAATAGGCAATGGTTTTACAGGTTGGCGCAAGTACCTCGGCCTGTTGCAAGGCATCGATCCAGTTTCGCCATTCATCACCACCCATTACCTTGGTCGTGGCTTCTACCTCGTCGGCTGAGGCTAATTCAACAGTTTGAGGCTCCAACTGCTCGGTTTCTAAATTAATGCTAAGGCCATGGAGTGGTTTGTCGGTGGTTTTGAGTACCGATTGCCATTGGCCTGATTCGGTCTTACGTTTGCCAGTGGCCAAGCTATAGATCACTAAATCGACTTTGCCAGCAAATTCTTGTTTGATGAAATCAATCACTTGGCTGCGCATGGCTGGGTCAAAAGCGTCACCAATAAAGTTTTTGGCGATTAAGCCCTTTTGCTCGGCGAGTTCTTTGCAGAAAATATTGTTGTACCAGCCTGCGCTACCAAGCCCTTTTTCATTAGGGCCGCGCTCAAAAGAAACGCCAATGGTATCAGCTCCTCCTCCTAAGGCTAAGCTCAAGCGAGACGCTAGTCCAAAACCAGAAGAGGCACCCAAAATTAGCACTTTTTTAGCGCCGTTTATCGGCGCTTGTTGCTGAATATACTCGGCCTGTTGTTGCAGATAGGCTTTACAACCTGGTGGGTGACAATTGCGAGCGATATTGCCGCTTAATTGCGGAGAAATAAGCATGGTCGACTCCATGAAAAAGTGATGCAACAAGTGTAGTGGATGATCTAAACCAGTAAGTTACACCATATCAAGCTAACGCTCGAATCCTATGACAGCTTTAGGGCTGTTGATTAAGCGCCACTAGCTTGGTTTTGCGTTTGCGCTGTGCTTTTTGTTGGTACATGGTCATGTCTGCTCGGTAAAATAATTGCTCGGCATCTTCGCAATCGTCGGTGCTGGCGCTGCCGAAACTGATACCACTTTGCGCGGTGCCATTGAGTTGAATGATTTTGTCGGCAATTGCCAGTTTTTCGTCAATTTCACTGCAAGACAAGCTGTCTGAAAAAGCTGCAAACTCATCGCCGCCAATCCGATAAAGTTTAACTTTGTCGCTGAGCACCATGTTGAGGGCTTCTGCTACTAACTTAATTAACTTGTCGCCTTCTTGATGGCCAGCATGGTCATTAATGCTTTTCAGATAATCAATATCCACCAAGGCGAGGCTGGTGTGATGCTCTTCTCCAAATTCAATGCTGCTCACAAACTCGTTAAAGGCATAGCGATTATTTAAGCCTGTTAAGGCGTCTAGGCGTGCTGCATCTCGCTCTTCATTTAACTGTTGAGCAACCAATAATGACTCCAGCGTGAGACGCTTAAACTTATAGTGCAGGGCCAGTGACATAAACAGGGTACTAAGTATGCAGCTCAATAGAATGGATAAGTCGGCTGCTAACAATGTTGTGGTGTTTTTAGGTACTACGGCCATCGCCAATAGTAAGGCAGGTATTAGCAGCAGCAGGGTTGATAGTATGAACAACTGGGCTTGTTTGGAACCTTGACGCCAGCATTGAAAGGCGCTTGCTAGGGCTAAAACTATCCAAAGCAAAATGACGCAGTACACCAGAATCACCGCCCAGTTCACCCAAATAACCGCCACCGGAATGCTGAAAAGGCACAGCGCAATTAAGTAGCGGCTGGCTAGTAATAAGCGTGGAGCATGTTGTTGAAGATTGAGAAAGCGGCAGTAAAACAATACGCTAAATATCGGGATTAGCAGCACTGGTAATAGGTGTAGTTGGGTAATACGTAGCTGCAGTAAATGGGCTGCAACATGAAAAACCAGAGCCAAAGCCAGAGTGATAGCAAATAAGTAGCCGCTGAAGTAGGCAAATACTCTATCTTGCTGCACTAGTCCTACCGCACCATTGTATATGGCTAAGATCAGTAAGCCGCCTAAGCACAAGGTAATTACACTGGCTCGCCAATGATAGAGTTGGCTCATGTCTGACTTATGGCCAAAGCTGAGCTGTGGCTGCTCGGTATAATATTGGCTAGAAATTCGGGTGATTAGCCAATAGCCGCCGAGGCTTGGGGTATCGATGTGGCGAGCGTAGCTAAATAAGTATTCGTAAGGATGCAAGTAGCCGCTGCTAAGGTGGCGCATCTGGTTACCTTCTGAATAAAGGTAGTAATCTATGTTCTCGATAACCGGACCGTCTACGCTGGCTATCCATTGATTAGGCTGAGAGATATTAATCTTTTTTACTAACCAATAGCTTCCACCGCTTAGTTTCACGCGGTCAACTTGGCTTAATTTGTTTAGCCAGCTGGGAATATCGCTGTAGCGGTGTGGCAGTACTTGTTGGTCTTCGGCTAAATATATTTGCTGGGAACTGCTGTTCACATCGGCAGCAAAAGCCAAGTTATAACAAACCAAAAAGTAACTTAGAGCTAAGCTAATAAAAAATCTAAAAGCAGACATAAGCGTTTGTATCGTTCATCCTTGTTTCAACAAAGCTGTAAATAGCATAGAGCAAACCACATCCAATGATAAGCTTTGTTGGCAATTGTTGAATGCTAACATATTTATTGATTTTTTAGTCACTTAAATAAACAAGCCCCATGGCAGCTAACCACGGGGCTTGTTGTAGAGCCTTATAAAATTTTAGCTACCTACACCACATTCCATGCAGGCGTCGATCATTTCTGGACCTAGGTGCAACTTAGCATTTAAGTCACGTAGTGCGGTGCGCACCCCTTCTTCAATCACTGGGTGGTAAAACGGCATATCCAGCATTTGCGAAACCGTCATTTTGGCTTGATGCGCCCAAGCCAGTAAGTGGGCTAAGTGCTCTGCATTTGGACCAATGATTTCTGCGCCCAAAAAGCGTCCGGTGCCTTGTTCGCCGTACAAGTGGGCGATGCCCTTGTTGACTAGCATTACTCGGCTGCGGCCTTGGTTTTCAAAACTTACTTCGCCAATTTCAAAACAGCCACAAGAGCCTAAGCGTTTCTCAATATCACGGTAGCTCTCACCCACCATAGCAATTTGCGGGTCGCTAAATACTGCCGCTATTGGAGTTCGGCGTAAACCAGCGCGAACTTCTTTACAACGTCCGGCGTTATCGCCAGCAATTTTGCCTTGGTCGGCGGCCTCGTGCAGCAGAGGGATCTGGTTGCTAGCGTCACCAGCAATAAAAATATGGCTTATCGATGTTTGCAAAGTGTAGTGGTCGGCAACCGGCACACCGCGTTCATCAAGCTGTATATCCAGTTTATCTAAACCCAGTTTATCGGTATTTGGTCTGCGCCCAGTAGCAGCAACTAGGTAATCAACTTCAGTTTCAACTGTTGTACCTTGTTTATCGATATAGCGAAGCTTGACCCCATTTTCACTGCGCTCAATTAACTCAACCTTAGCGTCTGAATCTAAATAGAACTCTTCGGCGTAAGTGGTGTTGGCATAATCAGTTAAGGTTGGGTCGGTTAATGGGCCTACTGCGCCACCCACACCAAACATCAATACCTTAACACCTAAGCGGTGCAGTGCTTGGCCAAGCTCTAGACCAATAACGCCTGGGCCAAATACCGCAATTGACTCTGGTAAGGTATCCCATTCAAAAATGTCATCGTTTACCAATAAGCGGTCACCTAATTCAGCCCAAGGAGCTGGAAAAGCAGGGCGCGAGCCACTGGCGATTACAATGCGTTTAGCTTCAACAAGGCTTGTTGAACCGTCGCTATGTTTAACGCTTAGTTGGTTTTGGTTTACAAATTCAGCGTAGCCATCAAGTTTATGCTGTACATCAATGCCTTCAACAGACTCTAATACAAAGCCAACAAAGCGGTCCCGTTCAGACTTTACTCGTTGCATTACGGCGTGACCGTCAATCTGCGGTTTACCTAAGTTAACCCCAAACTGGGCCGACTTTTCATATTGATGGGCATTCTCGGCTGCTGCAATAAGCAACTTACTTGGCATACAGCCCACACGTGCACAAGTGGTGCCGTAAGGACCTGCTTCGATCATCAATACCGAATCGGTATGCTCTTTTGCGGCGCGGTATGCGGCTAAACCTGCGGTTCCGCCGCCAATAATGGCTACATCTACAGACTGCGTAACTTCTGAATTTGACATGATAACTACCTTTGAAACCTGCGAATTGGGTTGTTCAGGCGAGTAGACCGTCTCGCCTGAATTTTTATTGCTTAAGCTAAGTAAGCTTCTAGCTCTTCACTACCGCCAATGTGTTTACCGTCTACAAATACTTGTGGAACAGTGCTGCGGCCGCTAATGGCTTTAAGGCTTACGCTAGTGGCGTCGGTGCCCAAGATTACTTCTTCAAATGCCATGCCTTTATCATGTAATAATTGCTTAGCTTTGGCACAGAAAGGACAACCAGGCTTGCTAAATACACTAATCGCAGAAGGCTTTTTAGCGTCGGCATTAATGTAGTTAAGCATGGTGTCGGCATCTGATACTTCAAACGGGTCGCCCGCTACATCTGGCTCAATAAACATTTTTTCGATAACGCCGTTTTTCACCAACATAGAGTAGCGCCAGCTGCGTTTGCCAAAACCTAAGTCGTTTTTGCCCACTAGCATGCCCATGCCTTCGCTAAACTCACCGTTTCCGTCTGGAATTACCGTAATGTTTTCAGCTTCTTGGTCTGCTAACCATGCATTCATTACAAAGGTGTCGTTAACACTTAAACATACAATTTCATCAACGCCATTTTCTTTTAGTACACCAGCTAGCTCGTTGTAGCGTGGTAAGTGTGTTGATGAACAAGTTGGTGTAAATGCACCTGGTAGGGCAAAAACAACCACGGTTTTATCTTTGAATAACTGCTCTGTAGTAATGTCTACCCAAGCGTCGTTTTGACGAGTATGAAAAGTAACACTTGGTACATTTTGGCCTTCGCGATTCTCTAACATATCTTTCTCCGTAAACTCTAATAAGGTGTGTTCGTTTGATGGGTCTAGTATCAATTTTTCGCAGTGATTTGTAAAAGCAATTGAATCTATCTTTATGATAGGTGATTGCTATTAAAAATTAAGTTCAAAGAATTAGCACAGCAATAATAGGTGCTAAAACGTGAATATAGGGAGTTAGATTAGAAGATAGTCGTGAATAGCTTGTTTATGATCAATTTATTGGTGCCACTCGCTCATGGATAAAAGAGGGTAGCTAAGGTCTTGTAATGATTAGCCTTAGCTGTCTAGCTCACCGCTTTGAATCCGCTCGCTGCGAGCACGTAAATACTCAATGGTAAATAGCAGCATGGCTGAAATTACGATGAGTAATGTGGCAACGGCCAAAATGGTAGGGTTAATTTGCTCGCGTAAACCAGAGAACATTTGCCGAGGAATGGTTCGCTGCTCTGGCCCAGCTAAAAACAATACCACCACCACTTCATCAAACGAGGTGATAAAGGCAAACAGGGCGCCAGATATTACCCCCGGGCGGATTAGCGGCATAATCACCTTAAAAAAGGTTGTGAGTGGGCGCGCGCCTAGGCCTAGCGAGGCGTTTACTAAGGAATAGTCAAAGCCAGACAGTGCTGCATTTACAGTGATTAATACAAAGGGAGTACCTAAAGCGGCGTGGGCTAAAATAACCCCGAGGTAAGATCCGGCCAAGTTAAGCTGGCTATAAAAGAAGTACATCCCAGCTGCGGTGATAATCAGCGGCACAATCATCGGCGAAAGCAAAATAGCCATCCACAATTTTTGCCAAGGCATGGCTGGGTTGCTAAGGCCAATGGCCGCTAAGGTACCTAATACCGTGGCAATTAAAGTGGCACAAATTCCAATGAAGAAGCTATTTTTAATCGCCAGTAGCCACTTATCGTCATGCCAAATCTCGGCATACCATTTTAGCGAGTAAGCTTCGGGTTCTAAGGCTAACATGCCTTCGGTAAAGCTGAAAAAGGGCTCTACGTTAAATGACAGCGGAATGATCACCAAAATCGGCAGCATTAAAAAAGCCAACACTAGCAGTGAGCAAAAGCGTAAACCGTAGTGTGCCAAGATGTGCCAAAAGGTGAAATACTTTGGATAACTTTTCATGCTTAGCCCAACTTAATGTTATTTACGCCCACAAAGCGGTCGTAAAGCCAATATAGGGCAATGATTAAGGCCAACAATAGTGACCCCAACGCTGCAGCTAGTTCCCAGTTATTCGAGGACTGCATATGGAAGGCAATAATGTTTGAGATCATCTGTCCTTCGGTGCCGCCTACTATCGCTGGAGTAATGTAGTAGCCAATGGAAATAATGAATACCAACAAGGCGCCGGCACTTACCCCGGGAATGGTCATTGGTAGGTAAATTTTTACAAATGCAGGCACAGGTCGAGCTCCTAGGGAAAGTGCTGCACGAAAATAACTCGGGTCGATATTTTTCATCACGCTATACAAAGGTAAAATCATAAATGGCAGTAATATGTGAGTCATAGCAATAACTGTAGCGAACTGGGTGTAAAGCATCTCAAAGGGCTCATCTATCAACCCTAGTGCCTGCAATGTGGAGTTAACCACGCCGTTGGTTTGCAATATGGCTATCCAAGAAGTGGTGCGAACCAGCAGTGAGGTCCAAAAAGGCAGCAATACCAATACCATTAAACGATTAGCTATTTTGCTTGGCGCGTTGGCCAAGTAGTAAGCCAAGGGATAGGCTAGCAACGCTGTGAGAAAGGTAATAATTAACGCTATTTTTAAGCTCTTCCAATACAGCTTTAAGTAAATCTGGGTATCTCGCTGCTCAATCTCGCCAGCTGCATTACGTTTTAAATCAAAGGTCGTGAGGTAGTAACTATCGGTAAAGGCTTGTCCGGCCCGCTTCATCGCTCGCCATAGGTTTATGTCCTGCCACTTTTTGGAGTAGCCAAGCAGCAAGGTATCACCATTTTGCTGTAATTCTTCTAGCGACTTTTTCTTGAGCTTTCTGGCACTAGATTTAATTAAGCTAGAACTGCCGGGTTTGAGTCGGTTGATTTCTTCGGCAAGTTTTCCTGATAAGCGCTCTTTAGAGAGCCCTTGAAGCTCAATGGCAAATTGTTTGAGCGCTTGGCTGTTGGGTAACTGGTCGCCGGCTTCATCCCAAGTGTTTAACTCTGCCAAGCTCAAGGGGATAAGTTGGCTTACCGTAGGGTGGTAAACACTACGATAGAGCATAGTGGCAATGGGCGAAATAAAGGTGATGAAGACAAATATCAACAGCGGCATGGTAAATGCCAGCAACATCCGCTTCTTGCGTTTAAGCAAGCGTTTGCTCTGGAGTATTTCTTCTACGCTGAGACTGTTGTTATCCATCTTCACCTCTAACTACGTTGCTGCTATTTAAGCAGCCACTCGTTAAACTTCTCGCCTAAAGATTCACCATAATCAGCCCAAAACTCACCAGAGGCTTTTAGGCCCTCATCTAAGTGAGAAGAAGGTAATTTAGGAATAACCGCTTTATCGACGTAAGCGTAAGAAGAGTTACGGGTTGGTCCGTAAGCCACTTCAGGCATGCCACTCAACGGTTTTGAGCTAGTAGCGAAGCGGATGAATTCCATGGCTAGGTCTTTTTTCTTGGTGCCTTTTACAATGGCCCAAACGTCTAAGTCGTAAAGGTGAGCATCCCAAACCATTTCAAAGGGTTTTCCTTCACTTTGAATGGCATCAAAGATCCGCCCATTAGCGGATTGAACCATGACTGCGCCGCCGTCATTTAGCAGTTGTGGTGCTTGTGACCAGCTGTCGAACCAAACAATATCGTCGGCAATAGTGGCGAGCTTGGCAAAGGCGCGAGCTTGGCCTTCGTCGGTTTCTAATACTTCATAAACTTGCTCTTTTGGCACGCCATCGGCGATCAGTGCCCATTCCATGTTTACCTGAGGGCGTTTGCGTAAAGCGCGTTTACCTGGGTAGGTTTTAGTATCGAAGAAGTCAGCAATAGAGCTAGGTTGGCCACCTTTAATGGTGTCATTGTTGTAGGCAAAAAGTACCGTCCACACAATGTTACCTACACCACATTCATTGGCTAAGGCTGCTTCGCTGAAGTCTTTAGCTGCAGGTACGCCGTCGTCACCTGGTGGCAGGCTGTCGTGGTCAATTACTTCCAATAAACCTTCAGAACAAGCGCGTTCAAGGTCAATCACCTCTACGTCGATTACATCCCAAAGAATGTTACCACTCTCAACTTGGGCTTTTATCTCGGCAATCCCACCGGAGTAGTTTTCAAATAGGATTTTGTGGCCTGTTTCTTTCATGAAGGGGTCCAGCATGTGTTTCTGCTGGGCCGCGCCATAAGCACCACCAAAAGATACGGCGGTGAGTTGTTCGGCATTAGCAATGCTACAGGCCGAGGCGAGAGCAATAACTGAGAGTAAACGTTTCATAGGTATCATCCTTTACCATTAAGAGCTTGGGGGTGGATTAAAAGCTAACCCGTCATTAACGGACCACGTTAGTTTAGTAATTGTGCCAGCGGCAATTTGTGGAGCGTCGTGATCGTTGAGCACTTTTACCATCAGCTCAGTCTTGTCACGAAGTTTAAAGAAGTAGCGAATAAAGTCGCCTACATAGAGGCGCGTAATAAACTCTGCTTCAATTCGGTTATCAAAGCGATGTTTATCGCTTTCAATAAATAAGTTTTCGGGGCGTACCGCCAATACGCAGGCATTGCCTGATTCGGGGCAATCCATGGCTTGGCCGCTTACAACGCTGCCATCACTTAGTTCTACTTTAGCTAAGCCTTGAGCGCGATTAAGTACCTTGCCTTTTAGGTGGTTGTTTTCACCGATAAAGTCAGCAACAAAAGCATTCTCAGGGCGCTCATACAGCACATCTGGTGCAGCACATTGCTGCACGACGCCATCGTTAAACACGGCGATGCGATCAGACATAGTGAGGGCTTCGGTTTGATCATGAGTAACATAAATAGCGGTAAAGCCGATGGCTTCGTGTAAGCGTTTAATTTCTAGCTGCATTTGTTCGCGAAGGTTTTTGTCTAAAGCGCCCAGTGGCTCATCCATCAATACAATCGAAGGTTCAAAAATCAGCGAGCGCGCCAGTGCTACCCGTTGCTTCTGGCCTCCGGACAAATGTCCTGGGTAGCGTTTGCCAAAGCTGTCTAGCTCTACTAAGGCTAGAGACTCAGCCACTCTGCGGCTGATTTCTTCTTTGGGGAGTTTACGAACTACCAAAGGGTAAGCGAGGTTCTCGGCTACTGTCATATGGGGGAAGAGTGCATAGTGTTGGAACACCATGCCGATGTTTCGGTTATAGGGAGCAACGTTAGTAATGGCTTGGCCATTCACCAATATTTGGCCGCTGGTGACATCTTCAAAACCGGCTAGCATCATCAAACAGGTGGTTTTGCCAGAACCAGAAGGACCAAGCAAGGTAACAAACTCACCTTTGCGAATATCTAGATTGAAGTTTTTTACCACTAAGCTGCGTTGATCGTAGCTTTTTTTTACGTCAACAAAGCGCACATATTGTTGGTCACTGACCGGCTCGCCCATAAACAGTTCCTTTTGTTAAGGCTTGTTGCTAAAAGTAGACCATGTAATCAAGAATCAAACGTAACATTATCTTAACAAACAAGTTTGCAGAGAAAAGTGCAAAGTTTGAACAGCTTAGTCATAAGCTCAGCACATTATGCTGAATAACTAAGAGAATAAGGTTTAACTCATTACTGCTGCTTCAACATGCCTGAATATCTACTAGGCTATTGCATTAAGCGCGAAATGATAAAATCCACAGCCACTTTCACTTTGGGTATCTGATACTTAAGCCCTTGGTATAAAAGATAAATGCCAGTGGCTTCCGCGGGCGATACTCGAATATCTTGGCCGACCGAAAATACCACTAAGCTGCCCTCGGCAAGCTGTTGGCTAATTCCCCATTCTGGCAATAAAGCAATGCCCTCACCACTTTTGGCTGCGTTGACTAAGCTTGTACCATGATTGCTAATTAAGCGAATAGGTGGATGTAATTCTTGCCATTTTTGTTGTTCTTTATATAACCAAGGCAGCACTTTTTCTGGGCTTCGATAGCGTAAGCTGGGGTGTTGATTAAGCTCGAGAGGGCTTTGTGGTTGGCCATTGCGCGCTAAATATTCTGGCGAAGCACACAAAACAAAATGATTATTCGAGAGCTTTTTGGCAACAATGCGTTCGTCGGGTGCGGTGCCGCCACGAATTGCGATATCTATTTGGTCGCGGCGCAAGTTACTTAACTGATCACTAAAGTGCAGATCTAACACGATGTCTGGGTAACGTTGCGAAAATTCACTCAATATCGGTGTTAAACATAGCTCCCCGTAGCTGGGCATGGCGCTGATAGATAGCATTCCGCTGGGGTGTTGTTGCTGCTGTTTAAGTAAGTCTTCAGCATCGTTCAAGCTGTGCAGCGCGGGCAATATTTGTTGATAGTATAAATCACCCAACTCGGTCAATTTTACTTGGCGAGTACTGCGATGCAGCAGCTGCTGCTTCAACATCGCTTCTAAATCGGCAATTCGCCGAGATACCGAAGAGGGCGGCACATCAAAGGCATTGGCAGTATTGGTGAAGCTGCCAGATTCAGCAAGGTGAGCAAAATATTGTAGGGCGCGTAACTTATCCATCAGGTTCACTTTTGTCTAAAAGGCAATAAAGTTTAGCTTAAAGGGCTATTTATTCCTATTTGTTAGTTTATTTATAATCAAACCGTTAATAATTACTCGGATCACCCATTTAAGGATGCCCACATGTCAAGCTATCAGTCGATTCATTTAGTAAAGCGCCCTCTTAGCCATATTGAAGCCAGCTGTTTTGAAAGCCGCAGTCATGTGGCTGAAGAGCTGCAAGACGGCCAATTTCGGGTTAAGCAAACCCATATGTCGCTAGACCCTGCCATGCGCGGTTGGATGAGCGCCGATACCGATAGTTATATTCCGCCGGTAGCACTAGACGAGGTAATGCGTGCCAGTGGAATTGGTGAAGTTGTTGAGTCGCGTAATCCGCAATTTCCGGTAGGTGCTACGGTAATGGGAATGTTTGGCTGGACCGAGCAAGCTGTAAGCTCTGGTGCTGGAGTGAATATTGTTCCGCCTGGTTTGCCAGCAGAAGCGGTACTAGCGGTATTAGCCTTGCCGGGCATGACTGCTGCTCAAGGCTTGCTGGAAATTGCTAAACCCAAAGCCGGTGAAACCTTATTGGTCAGTGGCGCTGCTGGTTCGGTAGGCTCTTTGGTTGGACAAATTGCTAAGGCCGAAGGTTTACGTGTTGTTGGTGTGGCTGGCAGCGATGAAAAATGCCGTTGGCTGGTGGAAGAGCTAGGTTTTGATGGGGCGGTAAACTACAAAACCGATAATGTTGCCGAGAAAGTGGCGGAGCTAACGCCTGATGGCGTTGACATTTATTTTGAGAATACCGGTGGTGAGATTCAGCAAGTTGCCATTGATAACATGAACGCTTTTGGCCGAGTTGTAGTGTGTGGAATGATTTCTGATTACAACACTGAGCAGCCTTCGGCTGGCCCTAACTGGATCCCAATTGTTAAAAAGCGTTTGTCGATTCAAGGCTTTACTATGCCGGACCATTTCGACAAAGCTCCTCAGCTAATGCAACAAGTTAGCGGCTATCTGCAAGCTGGAAAATTGAGTTACCGAGTACATGTTCTAGAGGGCTTAGACTCAGCCATTGAGGGCATCAATTTGCTATTTAGCGGTGAAAACCAAGGCAAGTTATTAGTGAAATTGTAAGCGTAAGCGTTTGACCAAGCCGACTCTCGGCTTGGTCTTTTTTACTCTGTTAGTTAATCAGCGCAGAATCATCGTTAATGCTCACGTAGTTATTTTGCTGGGCTATGCGCCGCAACCAAGAAAGCACCGCAGGAAACTGCTGCAAATCAAATCCCCCTTCTTCGGCAACATGGGTATAGGCATATAGCGCTATATCTGCAATGGTAAGCCGGTTAGCTACAAAATAGTCTTGCTGTTTGAGGTGTTGTTCCATCACCGTCAATGCGGCGTAACCTTGCTGCTGTTTATCGGCTAATTGAGCTTGGCGCTCGGGCGTCATGCCAGCATGGCTCAGCCAAAAGCGGGGACTAGCAATATTTGGCTCATGGCTATATTGCTCGAAGCTCAACCAACTAATCACCTGTGCTTGTTGCCAGCTGTCATCGGGCCAAAATGCTGAGTCTTGAGCGAGATAAAACAAGGCCGCATTAGATTCTGCTAAGTAGCGTCCATCATCTAGCTCTAGAACCGGAATTTTACCGTTAGGATTCATCGACAAAAACTCAGCACTGCGGCTTTCACCTTTCACAATGTCATAGTGTTTAAGCCCGTAGTTTTGCCCTAGCAGGCTTAGCAATAGGCGAATCTTGTAGCCATTTCCGGAAGGTAAATAATCGTGCAAAATCATAGTTGTTCCTTGCCAATTAGATGATGGTTTTAATGTGACAGATTGCTTGTGTCTTGAATAACGATTATTTTTGATGGCAACTATTAACGATGGTGATGGGTTGAAATGGATATTGACGCTTTACGTAGCTTAGTGGCTTTTGTTGAGAGCGGTAGCTTCACGCGTGCGGCCAGCCAAACTTTTCGCACCCAGTCGGCGATTAGTGCGCAAATGAAAAAGTTGCAGCAAGAAAGCGCTAGCCCGCTATTCGAAAAGGACGGTCGCAGTTTAGTACTCACTCCGGCAGGGCAAGCCCTGGCCAGTTATGCCCGGCGCATTGTGAGCTTGCATGATCAAGCTGTCACTGAGATGAAGCATAGTCACGATAGAGTAGAACTACGCATAGGCTGCCCCGACGACTACAGCATGTCGGTATTACCGCTGCTATGTGAGTTGCTGCAGCAAGCCATTCCTAATTTATGTTTGCGCTTGTCTGCTGCGCCCAGTGTTAAATTAAGAGAAAGCCTAGACCAAGGTGAGCTTGATTTGGCCATTCTTACTCGCAGCCCCGATAGTGATGAAGGGTATTTGTTACGTCACGATCAAGGTGTATGGGTTAGCCATAAAGGCCGCGATTTAAGCTTGCTGCGGCCTATACCCTTGGCTTTGTATGAAACTGATTGTAAATTTCACGCTAGTGCGATTGATGGCTTAGACAAGGCCGAAGTACCTTATCGGCTGCTAGCAACCAGTGCCAATCACAGTGGTTTGTATGGATTAGTCTCGCAAGGATTGGCCGTAGCTGCACTTGCGCGTTCTAGCAAGGGGGAATTGCAAGAATTGTGCGCTAAAACAATGCCTCCCTTGCCAGCAATTGATATTGTAGTTGTTGCTGCCACCCAACCCCATGCGGCTTGTAGCAGTGCCATAGTTAAACAAATTTGTCAGCGGTTTCGCCAGCAAGACGCCTATTTATTAGACACGCCAGCTGAAGCGGTATAACGTTGAAGGTTATCTAAATAGAGTAAGGATGCTTCATGAGTAGCGCCACTAGTCAAACCCAAGGTTTATTGCATTTTAGGCTGTCCCTAAATCAGCTATTTGCAATTGGCACCTTAAAGGTGCGTGAAATTGTGCCTTACACTCGACTTACTGCCCTGCCGCATTCTCACCAATATGTACTGGGCTCAGCGTCCTTGCGTGGCCAAACAATTTCGGTGATCGACATGGCTGCTGCCGTTGGCTACCGACCAATTACTGAAGAAGAACGAGAGTCTTGTTCAATTATAATCACCGATGTTAGCCGTCAAACTGTCGGTTTCTTAGTGCGTGGCATTGAAAAAATTACCGAATGTCGCTGGCGCGATATCGATCCACCACCGGGTTCATTAGGTAAAGACGCCTACGTAACAGGCGTTACTCGGGTTGATGACAAATTAGTGCAATTATTGGATATTGAAAAGCTGATCGCCTCGGTATTCCCTGATGATGAAGATCGGATTCGCGTATCGGTAAGTTTGCCAGACCAAGCGATTCTTGCTCAGCTTAAAATTCTACTGGTGGATGATTCGGCCACCGCCCGTAAACAATTAGCCAGTGCCCTAGATAGCATTGAAATTGACTACCAAATGGCCAGCGATGGCGCGACTGCATTTAAAATGATGCAGCAAGCTGCCGCTCAAGGTAAGCCAATTGATGTACTGGTGAGCGATATTGAAATGCCGGGCCTAGATGGCTACGAACTAACCTTTGAAGTGCGCAGCGACCCAGGTGTTGCAGATGCCTATATTATTTTACATACCTCGCTATCTAGCGAAATTAGTGTTGATAGAGCTAGCCAAGTGGGTGCCGATGAAGCCTTAACTAAGTTTGACGCAGGAGAGCTCATCGACGCTATGTTACGTGGTGCCGAGCGGGTTTCTGATGACGAAACCAGGAGTTCTCTGGCAAAAAAGACCGGAATCCTTGAGGGGATGTTTTAGTAAGGGCTAAAAATTTTTGCACCCTTTGGTGCAGCTTTACTATGCTTTCAAGGTGTTCTATTTTTAGGGTTTCGCCTAGTGAACGGCCTTCGCTGTTTTTTGTTACTCTGCCTTCCTTGCTCTGCTTTGGCAGATAGTAACAGTATTAACATCGCCACCGATGAGTGGCTAAATTATTCAAATAAAGACCAAAGTGGCTATTACTTTGGTTTGCTGCAGCGGGTTTACCCCAATCACTTCTACAACGTTCAGTTCATGCCCTATTTACGTAGTATTGCCATGCTGGATCAGCAGCAGGTAGATATTGTGTTTGGCGGGGCAGCCGACGACTTTGCTAGTGCTAACTGTTCGACTTTCCCAATAGAAATTGACCGCAGCGACATGTTAATTAGCCCCGAATTGGCCGAGTACTACAGCACTCTAAAAGATCTCATTGGCAAACAAGTGGTCTCGCAGCTTGGTTACGATTGGCAAGATCTTTTGCCGGAAGGAGTGAATTACCGTGAGTACGCAAGCTTAGAGCAAATGATCAAGCTGTTGCACCATAAGCGAGTGGATGCAGTATTAAATTATCAGGAAGACATTAATCACCTGCTAGAACAAAAGCCAGAATTGGCTGGTGACTATGTGCTGGTGGAAAACGTGTTGCAATACAGCTCTACTTTTTGCTTTGCTGCTAATCCGCGTGGGCGTTACCTACAAACACGTTTTGATGAAATTATGCCTATACTGGTGAGCAGTGGCGAGTTACATCAGTTAATGCAACAAGAACTCGGCAGCGACGACAATTATCCCTATTAATGCCAAGGCTTCTGTGGACTTGGACAGTTACCCGCTTTGCTTTACACTGCTCAGCCATAATAAGACTTCAGAGAGTGGCGAGCCGTGCAGGGACATCTATCAAAAATGCGAACAGAACTGGGCGAACAAGTTCAGTATTATTTGCCAATTGGTGAGCAAGAGTTACACCTAAATCCACTAATTGGTGAATCTTTAGCTTTTGAATTTACCGGTAAAATAAACTGCCGAAGCTGTGGAAAAGCCACCAAGAAAAGCTACTCTCAAGGGCATTGTTTTGTGTGTATGCGAAAGCTGGCTAGCTGCGACATGTGCATTATGAAACCTGAAACCTGCCACTACGCCCAAGGCACTTGTCGTGAGCCAGAATGGGGAGAAGCAAATTGCATGATTCCTCATTACGTATACTTAGCCAATACCTCGGGCTTAAAGGTAGGCATTACTCGCCATAGCCAAATACCAACACGTTGGATTGACCAAGGTGCTACTCAAGCCCTACCAATATTTAAAGTTGCCACGCGCCAGCTTTCTGGTTTGGTAGAAATAGAATTAGCTAAGCTGGTGGCAGACAAAACCAATTGGCGAGCGATGTTGAAAGGCGATGCGATAGAATTAGATTTGATAGCCGAGCGTGAACGTTTGTTGCCACAAATTGGTGAGGCCTTGGCCGATTTAGCAGAGCGCTTTGGCTTAGAAGCCATTAGTGAATTGCCCGATGAGCAAGTGATTGATTTAAATTTTCCTGTTGCTCAATATCCAAGCAAAATAAGCAGTTTTAACTTAGATAAAAATCCCTTGGTAGAAGGGCAGCTGCAAGGAATTAAAGGCCAGTATTTAATCTTTAACAATGGTGTGATAAATATTCGCAAGTTTGGCTCTTACCAAATAAAACTATTGTCTGAATAAGCCAATTTACTAGCAGTATCGGAAACAACATGATCTTACAGACTTGGCAAAAGAGACTCACATGGCTACTGATTTTATCAGTGTCTTGGTTTGTCTTGGCTTGGGCTGAACATCAAGTTGAACGGCTTGATCCAGAGCACTCCGAGCTACATTGTCAACTCTGTTTTAATTTAAAAAAACTGGCAACGGCGATAGTAAGTAGCGTACCGCTGATTGTATTGCTTAAACGTCGCCAAGCTTTTGTTAGAACAGTTTACTTATACACTAGCCTGCATGCGCTAGCTGCTAGCGCCCGCTCTCCTCCGTCCATGAACTGCTAATTTAGTTAAACAACATTTGAATCTGCTATCGCAGCTAACTATGGTTAGCTTTAAGTGAATATACTTAGACTTACTCGGTGCTCTGCTGTGGGCTTATTTAGCTAGATTAGTATTAATAGTTTCAATCATTTACTAATTTTAAAATCATGGATACTTACAATGAAGTTACAGCCTATATATGCGGCCCTTTTGGGCCTGTTTTCTTGCGCAGCTAGCGCTCAATCTGCTCATCAGCATGGTGTTGCAGAGCTCTTTTTTGCCGCCAGTGGAGAAGAATTAGAAATTGAAATCCATTCACCGGCCGATAACTTCCTTGGCTTTGAGCATGCTCCTGTAAACGAGCAACAGCACAAGATATTGGACGACGCAAAAAAACAAGCAGCTCAAAGCATGAGTTTGTTTAGCTTTGCCGGTGGCGAATGTGAGCTTGAAGAAGTTACTCAGCATTGGGGAAGCTTAGACCAAGCGGATGCAGAGCATAAAGACCACGATCACCACGACCACGCTGCGCACGACGAGCACAAAGACCATGATGATCATGACCATGCTGCGCACGACGAGCACAAAGACCATGATGATCATGACCACGCTGCCCACGATGAGCACAAAGACCATGATGATCATGACCACGCTGCACACGATGAGCACAAAGGCCATGACGATCATGACCACGCTGCACACGATGAGCACAAAGGCCATGACGATCATGACCACGCTGCGCACGATGAGCACAAAGACCATGATGATCATGACCACGCTGCTCATGCTAGCCACGAGGATGTGCGCTTAACTTACCACTTCCACTGTCATCACTTAGATGAACTGAAAAGCTTCGACCTAGAGTTGTTTAAGCTTTTCCCGCGTATGGAAAAAATCCAAGTACAAGGTGCTAGTGAGCGCGGCCAAGTAGCGTTTGATGTTACGCCAGCGCAAAACAAGGTGAACTTATAATATGAGCCAGTCTGCTTCTCTATTAGCCTTAGAAGAAGTGGTATTTGCGTGGCCGGGTGAAACACACCCGGCCATTCATATTCCTCATTTAACTATTGCTAAAGCTAGCCATACTTTTATTCATGGGCCAAGCGGCTGTGGTAAATCTACGCTACTCAGCTTGATTGCTGGGGTGATTAGCCCGCAACAGGGCAAGTTAAGCTTCATGGGGCAAGACTGTGCCAGCTTAAAAGCAGCGCAACGTGACCAATTGAGAGCTGATCATATTGGCTACGTATTTCAGCAGTTCAACCTGTTGCCCTACCTGTCGGTACTCGAAAATGTCGCTTTGGCTTGTCAGTTCTCTAAGTTACGTCGGCAGCGAGCCTTAAGTCGTTCGACGTCGGTGCTGGATGAAGCGCGTCGTTTATTATCGCATCTGCAGTTGCCTGATAAGCAGCTTAATCAGCCAGTGGGTCAGTTGAGCATTGGCCAACAACAGCGAGTGGCGGCAGCACGCGCCATGATTGGTTCTCCAGAGCTAATTATTGCCGATGAACCCACCTCAGCGTTGGATAAAACCAATCGCGAACATTTTATGAACCTGTTGATGTCTGAGTTAGAGCACTGTGATAGCAGCTTGTTATTGGTGAGTCACGACCAAGAGCTAGCTAATCGTTTCCATCAGGTGGTTGATTTGCCAGCGCTTAATTTGGGAGGTCAACATGAGCTTGCTTAAGTTAGCTTGGCAAAGTTTGTGGGCTAGGCGAGGCACCGCCTTACTCAGTTTGCTGACCATCGCCCTTAGTGTGGCCTTGTTATTGGGTGTGGAAAACCTCCGTACTCAAGCCAAATCGAGCTTTGCCTCAACCATCTCTGGCACCGATTTAATTGTGGGTGCACGCAGTGGCCCTACTCAATTACTGCTTTATTCAGTATTTCGCATTGGCAATGCCACCAATAATATTAGCTGGGACAGTTACCAAGAAATTGCGGGTCAGTCGTCGGTAAAATGGTCGATTCCTATTTCTTTGGGGGATTCGCATCGCGGCTATCGCGTAATGGGTACCACCAATAGCTTTTTTGAGCACTATCAATATGCCAATAAACAAGCTTTAGAGTTTGCCGAAGGCCAGCAGCTAAACGATACCTTTGAAGTAGTATTAGGCGCAGAAGTGGCGCGTAAGCTGGGCTACACATTGGGTGACAAGATTGTGGTGGCTCATGGTATTGCAGCGGTAAGTTTTGTTAATCATGACCAGTTCCCCTTTGTAGTGAGCGGTATTCTAAAAGCTACGGGTACGCCGGTTGATAGAACAGTGATTACCTCGCTCGCCGGCATTGAAGCCATTCACTTACCGCCACAAGCTCTACCATTTAGTGAAGCGCAGCTTACGCCTTCAAGCATTACAGCTATGATGCTGGGCACCCAATCAAAACTGCAAATATTCAACTTACAGCGACAAATTAACCAGTACAAAAACGAAGCTCTGCTAGCTATTTTGCCTGGAGTCGCATTGCAAGAGCTATGGGGCATACTAAGCATTGCTGAAAGCGCTTTGTTAGCCGTATCAATTTGTGTGGTGATTACTGGCTTAATGAGTATGCTAAGCACCTTGATGGTAAGCTTAAAAGAGCGCCGCCGAGAAATGGCTATATTGCGCTCAGTTGGGGCTAAGCCTCGGCATATTTTTGGCCTGTTGTTGATAGAAGCGCTATTGCTGAGTGTATTAGGAGCCCTGTTAGGATTAGTTAGTATGTATCTAATTTTAGGGGCTGCAAAACCTATCCTACTCAATCAGTTTGGCTTTTATTTAGTTTTAAGCTGGCCCACTCTGGAGCAATGGTATTTGTTAGTTGCTGTGGTCGTGGTTGGCTTTGTCGCCGGCGTATTGCCTGCGTGGCGTGCCTATCGTTATTCGCTTAGCGATGGCATGAGCATAAAGATTTAGAAAGGGTAAACATGAAACTAGCGTATTACGTAGTGGGTTTATTGCTAGTGAGCATGAACCTACAGGCCAATGGTGTAGACGTTTGGAATGAGCTACTGCCAGAAAATGAACGAAATACCTTTATGCCTGAAGTGGACCACAATGCACCGCTGGATCAGGCTGCACAGCAAAACTTAAATGTAAGTGTGAACACCGAGTTGGACGGCAAACCTTTGCGTATTCCCGGTTTTGTGGTGCCGCTGGATACCGAAGGTGAGTTGGTGAAGGAATTTTTGTTAGTGCCGTACTTTGGTGCTTGCTTGCATTACCCACCACCGCCACCAAACCAGATTGTGTATGTGACTTACTCTAAGGGTTTACAGCTAGAAGATTTATGGGAACCAATATGGGTGGAAGGAATTATTCATACCCAGGTTCAAACGGTAGAGGGGGTTGCCACCGCGGGATATTCCATCGCCGAACCTGAGTCGATAGTGTTGTATACCGATTAATCTAACACAATACCTAGGGCGATATATGGCACTACATAAAACGCAATAATGGCGGTTTTATAGAGTGCCAAGCCTAGGTAATGAAAGCGGTCAAACTTCTCAACACTTAGGTTGAACCATTTCGAGTGCAGTTTGTAGGTCCAGTCGTGGGCTAGGGTTAAAAAGGCAAACCAATATAACAACACCGCGATATTGATGATGGCTCCCCAGCCTAAAGCGCTGCGAATTAAATCAAGTTCCATAACTTCACCTGCATATCTTTATTCAATTGAAAGCCACTAAGCCACTTAATTAATTTACCACTGCCTAGTGTCACTGCAAGCCTATTGGCTTATTCCACAGTAAAATTTTGTTCGAAAATGCGTACTTGCTGCTGATTAACTATGGTTACTTGCCATTCTCCGCGACTTTGAGCAGTAAAACGCTTACTGGCATTGGTGCGCCAGCGCGGGCCGCCAATATCTAAGTCTACCGAGGCTTGTAACTGGCCTTGGTGAGACCAGTTAACTTGAATGCTTTGGCCCTGCATCTCGTGCAACTCCATAAACAAGTAAACCTGTTGAATCTCGCTAAGTGCTACCTTGCTTAAGTTATCTACTGGCTCACGTTGGCTAATGGCAGAGCTTAATTGGGCGCGCGCGACTTGGGTTGGCACAGCACTGGTTTGCTCAAGGTTTGTGGGAGCTTCTACCGTTTTGGCTGACGCTTCAGTTTCAAGTATCGAGGGCTCAAGCTCATCTGTTGTTGGCTCTTCCACTACGTTTGCTTGAGAGGCTGGCTGGCTAATTTGTTCGCTGGCCTCCTCTGCTTGCTCTGCAGCCGCAGCCATGGGGCTATCCGCTAACTCTTCAAGTTGTTGGCTAGGCTGCACAGTATTGGTTTCTGGCTGAATTAGCGTTGTTTCCGCAGGTGTGTTTGCAGCAGTAACGGTTGGCTCTTCAAGTACTTCTACTTCTAAGGGCTGCAGCTGTTGCTCTGTAGCCACTGCAGCTGAGCTTTGAGTGCTAAGCGTTTGATCTTGTTCTATTTGAGCTATTGAAGAGTGCTCAGCTGAAACTTCGGCCCCTGGCAATTGTGCTTTATTGGCAGTGTTCTCGATTGGGCTGCTTGGTTGAGAAGTCGTGGCATTTGAATCGGCTACAGTCTCGGCCTGAGCGGGCCACATAAAATGCACTAACCCGCCAACAAGCAAGGTAACAACTAACACTGCGGCAAAAATTTTGCGTAGGTCAAAGGGAGGCTTTGGTGCGGGAACTTTATCTATAGTCGCCGTTTGGCTTGCGGATGCATTGAGATGTATTTTGATGCTTACTTGTTCTGCCATGACTGAGGATTTGCCCCATACTCCAATTATAACTGCTCGGCGATTTTACCGATTTACTCCCTTAGCCGCTATTGATTTACCCAAAATCTGTTGGTGATGGCTTGGTTATTGTTTGCTGTTCTCGACTTACTGTTTAGTAAAAGCAATCACCGGATCTTGGTTTTCGGCATCAGGCTTAGCATTTAATCACTAATACTCGCTATTTCACCAAATTATCTAAGCTTTGTCTGATAGCTCGAACTAAAGGGTGTTAAATATATTTTACATTTTAAATATTCTGTGCCAATTTAGTTTTATTGAAACTAGCGCATTTAAGATGGAGTTTTGTAGATAATATGAAGCAGCAGCAAGCCCTTATTGGTGTGATAACCTGCCACAAACCACAGGGATTATACCAAGTGCAAAGCGTCAATGAGTTCTACCTAAACGCTTTGGAAAGTTATGACGCAGCCCCGGTATTGCTGACTCATCAGCTAAAAGGCAGTAGTTTAAAACGAGTATTGGATGGGCTGGACGGAGTGCTATTTACCGGTAGCCATTCTAACGTGCACCCAGAGCTATATGGTGCCCGTCATTTAGAACCTCGTTTAGATCGAGGCCGAGATAGTTTAGCTTTTGCTATTGTTGAATATTCTAAACAGCATGGTTTACCTATTTTGGGTATTTGCCGCGGCTTTCAAGAGATGAACGTGGCCCTTGGCGGAAGTTTGCATCATAAAGTCTATCAGCTCGGTGGTAGTGTTGAGCACCGTGAACCCGACACCGAAGACTTCGCCAAAAAATATGCCGAGCAACATCCTCTGCAGCTTAGCCGAGACAGTTGGCTAAGTGAGTGGCTAGATAGCGAGGTTATTCAGGTTAACTCCCTGCACAACCAAGGCATTAATCAGCTAGCCGAATCACTGTTAGCTGAAGCCCAAGCTGAAGATGGTTTGGTGGAAGCGTTTCGGCTTGCTGAGCATCCGTTTTTCTATGCTGTGCAATGGCATCCCGAGTGGCAAGCCAGCGAAAACAAGGTATCGCAAGCCATTTTTAGTCAGTTTGTGGCAGCAGCAAAACGCCGTGCTGCGTAGCAGTTATTAGGGCCAACAGACCATTGGAGAGCATCATGCAACAACACACTTCGTCTTATTACGCTGCCAGCACAAATAACCAGCGAGAGTTTCCTCAGTTAAACCAAGATATTCGTTGTGATGTTTGCATTATTGGTGCAGGTTTTAGTGGTTTGTCTTCGGCCTTGCACCTCGCCGAGAAAGGTTTCCATGTGGTGGTGTTAGAGAGTGCCAAGGTGGGCTTTGGCGCAACTGGACGTAATGGTGGGCAAGTGGTTAACAGCTATAGTCGCGACGTGGACGTAATTGAGCAGCGCTATGATAAAAATACAGCCCAAGCCTTGAATGAAATGATCTTTGAGGGCGGAGAAATCATCCGTTCTCGCATCGCCCAATATAATATTGAGTGTGACTACCAAGCCGGTGGTGTTTTTGCTGCCAACAACGCTAAGCAGTTTAAAGGCTTACAGGAGCAAAAAGCCAATTGGGAGCGCTTTGGCAATCACCAATTGCAATTGTTAGATAAAGCGGAGTTAGAACAAATAGTAGGGACTACTGCCTACCATGGTGGTTTGTTGGACATGCAAGGTGGGCATATTCATCCGCTTAATCTTGCTCTAGGTGAAGCCGAAGCAGTACTTGGTTTAGGTGGTGAAATCTACGAGCAATCTGCAGTGCTAGATTACCAAGCAGGTGAGCCCGCCAAGGTAACTACCGAACATGGCAGTGTTACTGCTAACTACTTGCTGTTTGCCGGAAATGCCTACTTGGGTGAACTTGAGCCAAAGCTTAGCGATAAGGCGATACGCTGCGGCACCCAAGTGATTGCTACTGAGCCTTTAAGTGATGAGCTGTGTCAGCAGATATTGCCTACTAACTACTGCGTGGAAGATTGTAACTATCTGCTTGATTACTATCGTTTGACTGCAGATAAACGCTTATTGTTTGGCGGTGGGGTGGTTTATGGTGCCAAGCCTTTAGCTTCCATAGAAAAGCAGATTAGACCGAAATTTGAAGCCTTATTCCCGCAGTTAAAAGGAACCGCTGTTGAATATGCTTGGACCGGAAACTTCTTGCTTACATACTCGAGAATGCCTCAGTTTGGCAGGCTCGATAGCAACATTTATTACTTGCAGGGATACAGCGGCCATGGCTTAACCTGTACTCACTTGGCCGGTAAGCTGTTAGCCGAAGTGCTCAGTGACCAAGCGCAGCGTTTTGATGTATTTGCTTCACTTAATCACTATCGTTTTCCGGGAGGGCGGCATTTACAGGTGCCATTCACCGCACTGGGTGCGGTGTATTACAACCTGCGAGATAAATTAGGTATTTAAGCTTGCTTAGTCTTTAGGTTGGCTTACCGAATCGCGTTTTACCAGCGTAGGCACGTATTTATGAATAGGCGCAACACTTTCGCCACTGGCTAACGCTAAAGACATCTCGGCGGCTTCCATCGCCATCATCTCAATAGGGTAACGCATGGTGGTGAGTTTAGGGCGCAAGTAGCGAGACAGTAATACATCATCAAAGCCAATTACCGATACATCTTCGGGTACTCGATAGCCGTTGTCGCAAAGTACAGTGATGGCGCCAGACGCCATGGAGTCGTTGTAAACAATTAAGGCGGTAAAATCTAAGCCACGGGCTAGTAAGTTTTGCGCAGCAATTTCGCCACCAATCTCATTGGGATCTGACGAGGCAATAGCATGCTCGGCCAAAGGCATACCTTGTTCGCTAAGCACTGACTTGACTCCTTCTAAACGTAAGCGTGGATCTTCAATGTCGTAGCTACTGGTGATACAAGCAATGTTCTTATGGCCTAAAGACAACAAGTGGCGAGCAGCCGTTTCTCCGCCAGCTTGGTTGTCTAACCATACGCAGCGGTGGGCAATTTCAGGAATATAACGGTTAATTAGCACCATGGCAGGCACGGCTTCGGCGTAGTCAATTAAGGCTTGATTACTTAGGGCTTTAGAATGCACAACCAAGGCCTGGCAACGTTGTTCTAAGAGTGTTTCAATAGCGCGTTTTTCAGTCTCGGCGCTGACTAAACCATTACTAATTAACAGTTGGATATTGTTGTTGCGGGTTACCTTTTCCACCCCTCCTGCCAAGGTGGCAAAAAATGGGTCGGTGAGTTCACTAAACACCAAACCTAAAGTAGGGTTGGTTTGGGTCACTAAGGCACGTGCATTTGCATTGGGGCGATAGCCTAGCTCTAACATCACCTTTTTTACTAAATCGCGGTTTTTGGCACTTACTTTGGGGCCATTATTGACCACCCGAGATACGGTGGCGACGGAAACACCGGCGGCAGCTGCTACGTCTTTAATTGTGGCCATTTATACTCCAAGAAAAAGATTCTTTCGTGTGACTAAGTTGAAAACACTAGCTTAAGATGTGCTGGCGTCACGACCAGTGACTAGGTGATGTTGTATCTACAATTTAACAAATGTAAATCAAATGTGGAAACGTTTTCCTTTGTTCGCGAGTGTAATCACATATTATCTATGCTTTTTTCGCTGTAGCAGCAGGGTCTGAGCTGTTCTGAAACTGTTAAGAAAAACTGTTACATACACTTGCTCGCCAAGCATTAGCCGCTTAAAGTAGCGCTAGATGCTAACAGCAACAAAATTAAGGAGCGCTGAGTGAGCGTATCAAGAATGTTCCCTGCCACCCGCATGCGTCGAATTCGCCGTCATGACTTCTCTCGCCGCCTAGCCAGTGAAAACCAGTTAAGTGTTGATGATTTGATTTACCCAATGTTTGTGATTGAAGGGGAAAATCAAACCGAAACCGTTGCCTCCATGCCCGGTGTAAAGCGTTTTAGCATCGATCTGCTGTTAAAAGAAGCTGAGCAATTAGTGGCCTTAGGTGTGCCGATGATTGCTCTGTTCCCGGTAACGCCGCTTGAGCAAAAGTCACTGTTGGCAGAGCAAGCCTATGCCGATGATGCACTAGCGCAACGCGCAGTTAGAGCCCTTAAACAAGCCTTTCCGGAACTTGGCATTATGACCGATGTGGCTTTGGATCCCTTCACCACTCATGGTCAAGACGGCATTATTGACGATGACGGCTATGTGCAAAACGACATTACCACTGAGATTTTGGTAAAGCAGGCATTATCACACGCTGCTGCTGGCGCTGATGTGGTGGCTCCTTCGGATATGATGGACGGCAGAATTGCAGCAATTCGTGAAGCCCTAGAAGAAGCTGGTTATCACAACACCATGATCATGGCCTATTCAGCCAAATACGCTTCCAGTTACTACGGGCCGTTTCGCGATGCAGTGGGCAGTTCGGGTAACTTAAAAGGCGGCAATAAAAAGACCTATCAAATGGATCCTGCTAATGGCCAAGAGGCCCTGCACGAAGTGGCCTTAGACATCGAAGAAGGCGCCGATCTGGTCATGGTAAAACCTGGCATGCCTTATTTAGATGTGGTGCGACAAGTTAAAGAAGCCTTTGCGGTGCCTACCTTTGCTTATCAAGTGAGCGGCGAATATGCCATGCATAAAGCAGCTATTGAGAATGGCTGGTTAGCTGAGCGTCCGGTAGTGCTTGAATCTTTACTTGCCTTTAAACGCGCCGGTGCCGATGGCATTTTAACTTACTTCGCTAAAGACGTAGCGCAGTGGCTGGCCGAATCAAAATAAACCCTTACTAGGTACTTGCTAAGCCCCCGTAGAGGGGCTTTATTTTACTATGAAGAAATTACTGTTTGCCCTACTCAGCCTTAGTTTATTGCTTGCTCTGGCGGTATTAATCGCCTTTGCCTTGATGGTTTCTAAGCAAGCCACCGTGCTCACTCCCCCTTCGGTGAGCGGCAGGCAAGTTGCTGATGCCAAAGATTGGCTTAAACAAAACCTCCAGCAATTTCGCAGCTCGCAACAAATCATAGACGTTCAGCTAAGCCAGCAACAGTTAGATGGCCTGTTAGCTTTATCTTCTACCGCGTTTAAAGGTTTAGATGCAGACGCCGCTTTTACCGATGAAAGCTTAACTCTACGTGGGAGTTTTGCTTTGCCTGCGAGTATTTACCAAGGTTATATCAACAACGAAATTAGTTTGTATTCTTCTGCTCACGGCTTGCAGTTTGGCCAATGGAAGATAGGCCAGTTAAATTTGCCTGGCAGCATGGCGCAAGCTATAGCAGTGAGATTGGCCGAGCGTTTATTCCCGGAGTTACAAGCCGATGAGCTATTGGCCAGCATAAAAACAGTAGAAGTTGGCCAACAGCAAGTGGTATTTGAGATTGAGCCCGTAGAGGATTTGGGATTAAAAGTCGCCGGTGCCTATAAGAACCTTAATCAATTGAAGGACCCGCAAGCGGCTAGCTTGCCGGTGGCGGTCTACTATCAAAAGCTGAGCCAGTTAAGAAAACAATATGGTGAGCAGCAAGCCATTTCTTTGTATGACTATCTGTACCCGCTGAGCTTTGATGTCGCAATGCGTGGTGAGCAAAGCGATGTTCTACAAGAACAACAGGCCTTAGTGTGGGCAATGGCGATTTTTTTCAGCCAAGGTACTTTTCAAAAAGTGATGGCGCAACGTTTTGCTGATGACTTGACCCTAGAAGCCGCTCCAAACAACGTTACCCTTGCAGGGCGCAGAGACTTACTGCTGCACTTTGTCTACTCGGCGGGCTTGAGCATGGCTGCAGAGCAAGGTTTTAGTGCTTCAATTGGTGAGTTTAAAGAGCTATTTGATTCTTTAGAGGGTGGCAGTGGTTTTAGTTTTGCCGATCTAGCGGCAGATCGCACTGGCATTGAGTTTGCCGAATCGGCTAAAAACCTTAACAAGGCAGAACAGTTTTTGACTGCAATGCGCTCCGCACGCTCGGAACAGGCATTTTTCCCAAGGATAGATGATTTAGCCGAAGGCATTAGTGAGCAAAGCTTTGCCCAAGTTTATGGCTCTACGGACTCTGAGTTATATCAGCAAAAAGTGTTTTTTATTGACCAGCGCATCGCTCACTTACCGGCTTTTCTTAACCCTGAACACTAGCCAAATATTAGCAAGGCGCTGCCTAGTACACATAAACCGGCGCTAAGCCAGGCCGAGTGAGTAGGCGCTTGTTTGGTGACTATCCATAACAGCGGCAGCACCAACACTGGTGAAGTTGATGATAACAGGGCAACCACTGATACATCGCCATATCGCAGGGCAAACAGCATCAATGTCATGCCTACAGCCATGGCTAAAAAGCCATTGGCGGCGATCATAAGAAATAGCTTTGAGTTAATCGGCTTAAGTGCTCGCGCAAGTTTATAGCCGCTTAGCCATAACAAAAAGTGGGCTGAAAAAGCACTTAGCATTCGCAATGCCGAGCCTGCGACTGGATCAATAGCGCTGTATTCAGGGGCGCTCATCAGTGGTTTTAGCATTACTGTACCCAGGCTTTGGCAGAGCGCTGCCGTTAACCCCAAAGCAACCGCTATACTGACTGAGTCGGTAATTTTTTCCCAGCTGTGCTGTTCACTACGGTGACCAAAACTAACAGCTAATACCACACCTAAGAACAAACAGGCAGCGCCCAATAGCGGCCAACCAAGCAAATCTTCATTAAATAGCCATACCCCTAAAAAGGCAGAGAAAGCGGCGTGACAGGCAAATAACAAGCTGGCGCGGCGTGGTCCTAGGCGGTTCATACAGGCAAACAAGGCGGTGTCGCCAACAAATACGCCAATAAAGCCCGACAAAGCAAACAATCCCGCTTGCGACAGGCTAATCATTTGCCATTGGTTATTGTATAAAGTGGCACCAAGCAGCATTAGGCTAACCAAACCCATGCGCCAGCGGCTATAGGCAAAAGCGCCCATCACTCGGCTAGGGGTTACCGAGATTAAGCTGGTGCAGGCCCAAAGCGCAGCGGCCAGCAAGGCTAACCATTCATAACTCAAGGTATGCTCCTAAAACGCAATTAGAGAGGGCTAAGTGAAACGCTGAGTTAACTTAGGCTGGTACCGCTTGGCTTGGCTGTGCCCAAGTGGTGACAAAGGTATTACGACCTTTGCGTTTGGCAGCATACATGGCATTGTCGGCGTCAATCAACAAACGGGACAAATCTTTTCTTTGGGTTTCAAAGGCAATGCCCATGCTAATGCTAATGGCGAGGTGTTGGTCGTTAACCGAGCAAGGTTTTTCGGCAACTTGTTGGACAATGATATTGGCTAAGTCTTGCGCATGTTGGCGCTGGCAATTGGCCCATAATATACAAAATTCATCACCTCCAAATCGGGCAAACATTGCCTCTTCAGGGAGTTGTTGTTTTACGCAGGCTACAACATGTTTTAGCGCATCATCACCGGTGTGATGACCGTATTGGTCATTAATGTGTTTAAATTTGTCTATATCAAACAGCATTACTGCCATGCTTAATACCGATTCACATTGAGTATCAAGCTGGCGCTCTAACTCTCGGCGATTCAAAATGTTGGTGAGCGGGTCGATGCGCGCTTGCTCAGCAAGGTGGCGATGAGCGCGCTGAGTATCGATAGAAAACAGCTTGGCCACAATACTTAATAGAATGGCGCAGTTAATAAAGACTAAGCCCATAGAACTTCGTTTTTGCTCTACATCACTGGGGAACATAGGGTCGCTCGGCCAGTAGAATACCGCAAAAAAGGCCACGCTTATTAGGGCTAAAATGGCATTGCGAATGGACGGTTTTTCTTGCCATAGCAAAAATGCTACTGGATAAATAACAATAAGATGGAAGAAAATGAAGGACTCGATACCAAACCAACGGGTAGAGGCCAAAGTAATATCGAGAACAAATACCGTTAACAGCCAGGCTCGGGCTAGATCATTTTGATATAACCAGTTAAACAGCAGCGTTAGGGTGTAAGCAAATACCACTAAGCCATTAACCAGCCAGAATTCAACCGCCGTAATGTTGTGCTCAAGCGCTTGAACAATAACGTTTAGGGCAAGTAAAGGCAGACCTATAACCACAAATAGATTGGTCATACGAACGGCGTGACGCTTTCCTTTGCTGGTGCCTATGTTAAGTATCTTGTTGAGCAACCGTGTTCCTTACAGTTAATACTCAAATAAAAACGATTGTATACCTGAAAAAGTAAAACTACTGTGAATTAGCTTAGATCGCGACCGTTTTATCGAAAGTTTGGCAATGTAACCTCGGTTACATTGCCACGTTACTTAATCTAGGTGCTTAATTAACCAGGCTATTGCGTCGGCGTATACAGGCGTCATAAGTGGTTCTAATTTCGCTAAACTTGCTAGTAATTGTGAACGCTCTGCAATGCTGATGTTGATGTGGCCAACTTTACGTCCTGGACGAACGTCTTTGCCATACCAAAATACTTCCACCCCTGGCACGCATAGCCACTGATGATTGTATTCAACACCAATCAGATTAAGCATCACGCTTTGGGTTTTAACTAAAGGTTGTACTAGGGGCAAATCTGCCACGGCTCGGATATGCGCCTCGAACTGACTAAGGCTAGAGCCTGCTTGGGTCCAGTGGCCGCTGTTGTGTACACGAGGTGCTATCTCATTGATCAGCAACTTATCGCCAACCTGGAAGCATTCCATGGTCATTACACCCACGTAATCTAGCGAGTCCATTAGCTTACCAAGCATATTTTCAGCCTGGCCCTGAAGGCTCGCTTTACTCGCAACCGGTGATACCGTGGCTAACAAAATACCTTCATGATGCTGGTTAATCGCCAGTGGGTAGAATGCGGTGTCACCGTTGGCGTGGCGCATACCAATAAGTGATACTTCTTCGTCGAAGCCTATCGCTTGTTCAGCAATACAATGATCTAACCAGTCTTGTGGAATGGCACGTTGTTCAGCGTTGCCGCTAAGTTTTAACCAATGCTGGCCTTTGCCGTCGTAGCCGCCGGAGCGCTGTTTTAGCAATACTCGTTCGCCTAACTCAGCAAACAGTTGTTCAGCGCTGTGACCTTGTTTTACGTCTACCCAAGGCGCTGTGGCTAAGCCTAAGCGGTCGAGCAATTTCTTTTGGCTTGCTCGGTCAGCTAGCTGAGCTAAAGCCGGGCCGTTAAGAAAGCTTGAGTGTTGAGTAAGCTGCTCGGTGGCTGGCGTTACTGGCCAGTGCTCGCGCTCAACGGTAATTATGTCGTTGGCAGCGATATCAAAGGTATCAGTCTCGTCAGTTTCTACTGGGCGAACCTCAATGTTTAATGGTTGCGCTGCGTGTTTTAGCATTGCTCCCAATTGGCCCGCACCTAAAATCCAAATCTTATTCATTTTGCTTACCACTACTCAGCTACGCGAGGATCAGGGTGGGCTAATACTGATTCTGTTTGGGCACTGCGGAAAGCCTCGATACGCCCAGCTAGTTCTGGGTTAGTAGTAGCTAAAATCTGTGCAGCAAACAATCCCGCGTTATAAGCACCAGCAGTACCAATGGCAAGTGTACCCACGGCTACGCCTTTGGGCATTTGAGCAATTGATAACAAGCTATCCATACCATTTAATGCTTTGCTTTGAACTGGTACACCGAGTACCGGTAAACGGGTTTTAGAGGCCACCATGCCTGGTAGGTGAGCAGCACCGCCAGCACCACCAATAATTACCTTGATACCGCGATCGGCAGCATTGGCTGAAAATTCCATTAGTTTGTCGGGAGTGCGGTGAGCACTAACCACTTCAACCTCAAATTCAACGCCTAATTGTTGTAGTACTTCGGCGGCGTTTTCCATAGTTGGCCAATCACTTTTTGACCCCATGATGATGGCAACTTGTGGTTGTGGCATTGTATTCTCCTCGACTTAAATAGCACAGTGGTAACACGTTTCTGAGCGACAACAAAATTGTTGTCTATTTGCGCGCGCAGTTTGCCAGCCTTGCCCGCTAAGGTCAATATTAGCGCAGTGTTAGCCGATAAAATCGAATTTTGTACTAGCTAAATAGTGCTTTGTTTGGGTAAACCTTGAGGTGTTTGCTAATTTTATGATGTTTCCCCCTTTCTCAATACGAATTGGTCAGATTTGGACTACTGTTAAAATAGTGCCTTAGCCTTCTGCTTTCGAAAAATTTCATTCGCCTCTAAGGAGAGAAGCAATGTGGAAACTTGTAGCATTTTTGTCTCTACTCAGTACCCAGCTTATGGCGGCAAACGTAGAGTTACGCTTGCCTGCTTATTCCGATGATTCACACATTTATTATCACGAACTGCTAGAGCAAGCCTTACTTGAAGCAGGGCATCAACCGGTGATTGATATTCCCTCAGCCAACTTGCCGCAAAAACGGGCTGAGTCGATGCTACGTAACGGCCAATTAAGCTTGGTGTGGCTGTTGGCTTCAGCTGAGCGAGATAAAGATCCCAATTTTACTCCTGTTCGAATAGGCTTAACTAATGGTTTAATTGGTCATCGACTATTGCTAGTGCCACGCTCAGAAGTGGATGCTTATCGCTTTGTGAATACTTTAGAGGATTTTCAGAATCTTGATAAAATCGGTGGCTTTGGCAAAAATTGGTTTGAT
Organism: Agarivorans aestuarii; assembly: GCF_019670125.1. Classification (NCBI taxonomy): domain Bacteria; kingdom Pseudomonadati; phylum Pseudomonadota; class Gammaproteobacteria; order Alteromonadales; family Alteromonadaceae; genus Agarivorans; species Agarivorans aestuarii. Next base: position 4,474,948 of record NZ_AP023033.1, on the reverse strand, counting down.
GTAGACGTTTGGCAAGCTAACCAGCTAAAAACTGTTGAAGTTGATGGAGAGTGGCGGCGCTTATATAAAATGGTGGCAAACCATAAGCGCGGTATCGATTATTTCTCACGCGGGTTTACTGAGATAATTAACGATTCCTTACATCATCCTTATCTGGCCATAGAGCCTTATCTTATCTTGCAATATGAGCGTGATTTTCAGTTTTACGTGAGTAACTCTCAGCCTGAGCTAGCCGCTATTATCGAAGATGCCTTAAAAAAAGCCGAAGACAGTGGGTTGCTGGATAAACTAATTGAGGAATATTGGCGTGAAGATTTTGATCTACTTAATTATCGACGGCGAGTAAAAATTGAGCTGAAAACACCACAATAGGATTGAACCATGATGATTCTCTGTAGTTGAATTTTGTTCGAGACAAAATGTGTTAGGCGCGGCAAGGCTTGTATAGCCTAGTCATTTTAAGTAAATACTAACAAAGCCCTTCAATTATTTCTAAGGGGTAACCCGCTTGGCTTTGTACTTTGGCCTCTAGGTCTAGTTCGGCTGCACGTAAAGGATGTTGTTCATTCCAGGTGGGTGGGAAACACAGCCGCCAATCCTCTTCGGCTTGAAACAAGCTTGTTTTAGGTACGCTGCCTTCAGTGCGGCGCATACATACGATAATGGCAATGCGTAGCAATCTTGCGAGCACTAGAGCTTCGGGCTTTTCTAAAGCATTTTGCTGGGCAAGTAGTTCGCTTTGCCAATCACCCCGTTGGTTTAACAACAAACTGGATACAAAGTGTTTTTGTGCACTGCTAAAGCCAGGCAAATCTGAGTGATCAATTATGTAAGCGGCGTGTTGTGGCGCTTTTTTAAACTCGATATTTAAACCTACTTCGTGGAACATGGCTGCCCACTTCAGCAAGCTTATAGCGCGATTACTTAGCTTAGGTGTTACTTGCTGCGCCATGCCTAAGGCGCAATTTGCCACTCGTTCGGCGTGCTGCTTGTCGATGCGATGACGTTTTACAAAGCTTTCTACGGTGCGAGCTCTAACGCTGCTGGTCTCTTTTTGGCTGAGTAAGCCATAAACCAAGCCTTCACGCAAAGCGCCTCCTGCCAAAGAAAGTGACTCTATTTGCAGGCTTTCGAACAGGGCTATTAATATAGCTAAACCCGAAGCAAATACGGGCTTGCGCTCTGCTAACAGACCTAGTATTTCAAGCTTCTCAAGGGAGCCGCAAGCAACAACCTGTTGCTGAATGTTTTTTAGTTTTGGATAGGTGATGCGTTCATCGAGACCTTGAGCGGTAACAATTTCTAACAATGCTTGAATGGTGCCAGAGGCGCCAACACTGCTTTGCCAGCCTAGTCGACGGTAATCACTGAGTACAGGGCTAATGACGTCTTTAGCCGCATCAATGGCGAGCTCAAAATTGGCTTCGTTGAGTTCTAGTTGAAAGAAACGCTTCTGCCAAGTAACACAGCCCATGTCGAGGCTATTAAGCAGCAAGGCTTCGCTTTGCTCGCCAACCACTAGCTCGGTACTGGCACCGCCAATATCAATAACTAAACGCTTACCACTGCCGCTGCTGGTATGTGCCACGCCGCGGTAAATGATTTTGGCTTCGGTTTCGCCACTAATGATATGGATTTTGTGGTTGAGGATTTTTTCGGCTTGTCGCAAAAACTCATCGGCATTAGTTGCGCGACGCAAGGTTGCGGTGGCAACAATTTTAATTTGCGCTTCTGGAATGTCTCTTAGCTGCTCAGCAAACAAACTTAAGCATTGCCAGCCACGCACCATTGATGCGTGGTCGAGCTTGTCGTTGGCATCTAAGCCAGCGGCTAAGCGCACCTTTCTTTTCACCTTGGCAATGGTTTGCACGCTTCCGCTCAGCTCCCGAACAATTAACATGTGGAAGCTGTTGGAACCTAAATCAATGGCTGCATATAGGGGTGAAACTTTAGACACGTTATTCCTTGAATCTACTGCTTAGTGACGCTGACGTCGCTGATTAGAATGACCACTATTGCCGCGACTATTGTTGCGGTTACCGCCACGGCTATTATTACCTTTGGCGCGATGAACTCGCGTTGCCTTGGGTAAATCACGCATTAGCGCTTCGGTATCATACTGGCTTACCGGCACCGGGTGCTTAATGTACTCTTCAATGGCGGGCAGGTTAAATACATACTCTTCACAGGCAAGACTGATGGCATGGCCACTCGCACCGGCACGACCTGTTCGACCAATACGATGAACGTAGTCTTCGGCATCGTCTGGCAAGTCATAGTTGAAAACATGAGTTACCGAAGGAATGTGCAAGCCACGTGCAGCAACATCGGTAGCCACTAATACGTCAAGCTTACCTTCGGTGAACTGTTCAAGTATTTGCACCCGTTTGCGCTGAGGAATATCACCGGTTAGCAAACCAACGCGATGTTTGTCGGCGCTCAAGTGGCCCCAAATATCTTCACAACGGTGCTTGGTATTAGCAAAAATAATAGCGCGTTCTGGCCACTCTTCTTCTATTAAGGTTTGCAACAAGGCCATTTTGTCGTCATTCGACGGGTAAAATAGTTCTTCTTGAATGCGAGCGCCGGTCATTTGTTCGGGCTCTACAATAACGTGTTCTGGGTCGTTCATGTGCTCAAATGCCAATTCTTTCACTTTGAAAGATAGCGTGGCAGAGAACAGCATGTTTAAGCGCGCTTTTGGCTCTGGCATGCGACGCATTAAATAGCGAATGTCTTTAATGAAACCAAGGTCGAACATGCGGTCGGCTTCATCTAATACCATAGCTTGCACGGCGTTTAGGCTAAATGCACCTTGTTTGAAGTAATCGATCATTCGCCCGGTAGTACCGATAAGAATGTCTACACCTTCATCTAAAGTAGCTCGTTGACTTGCATACCCTTCACCGCCATAAACCAAACCCAACTTGAGGCCGGTTGCTTTAGCAAGCAAGCGCGCATCGTTATGAATTTGTATGGCTAATTCGCGGGTTGGTGCGAGAATAATCGCACGCGGTTGATTTTGTTGGCGCGTTTCAGGCATTGCTGTGGTCAGCAAATGATTAAACGTAGCCACTAAAAAGGCTAGAGTTTTTCCCGTACCGGTCTGAGCTTGGCCTGCAATATCTTTACCTTTGGTTAAGATGGGTAGGCTTTGCGCTTGGATAGGGGTGCAATTGTGATAGCCGTGCTGCTCTAAGGCGGTTAATACCGTATCCTGCAGTCCTAACTCGGCAAATCGTAGTTCAGTTAAATGTGTTTTGCTCATTGCGTAAGCATATCACAGCTAAGTGGCACTACCAGCACCCATTCTCAGTAAATGTGTTGAGTTATTTGGGGCTGTGATCTATGCGCTGAGAATTTCTGGTTAATTCCCATCAATGACTAAGCTGCAGGAGCTTGTAGCTTGTAATTATATGGCTAGATCCCATTTCTTTTATTTAGCACCGTGATCTTAAGATCAAAACTAAATAGGCGATCTCTAGCTAGCACTTATGTTAATTGGTAGTAGCTTAGATTCCCTTGGAATGAGCTTAGGCTTGCATTCATTGGTCGGATCATTTCAAATAGTCATGAAATTATCGAGACAGATAACATAGAATTTTGGAGTATTAAATGAGCGATAAATTGGTTCAGCTGAGCGATGACAGCTTCGACGCAGACGTACTAAACTCAAGCACACCAGTACTAGTTGATTTCTGGGCTGAGTGGTGTGGACCTTGTAAAATGATTGCCCCTATCCTTGACGAAGTAGCTGAAGAATACGACGGAAAAGTAGTGGTAGGTAAGCTAAACATCGACCAAAACGCTGGCACACCGCCAAAGTTTGGTATTCGCGGAATTCCAACTTTACTGCTGTTTAAAGACGGTAAAGTAGCTGCTACTAAGGTTGGCGCCCTGTCAAAAGCCCAACTAACAGCGTTTTTAGACGAAAACCTGTAGTAACAATGTGAGCAGGTCGACATTCGTTGCCTGCTTTTGCTGGATCTTTCTCCACATTAGTGCTAATTTTATTTTCGAATTTTTCCTACGCCTGTAATAAAGGCTACCTCTTGGCCGGCTAAACAGTCGAGTAAGCATCTCTACTTTACCTAACTCACGCTGCTGTCAGCCTATTTCGATAAAAATTGAAAACTCACCATTATGAATCTAACTGAGCTAAAAAATACCCCCGTCCATGAACTGATTACGTTAGGCGAGTCCATGGGTTTAGAAAACCTAGCCCGTTTGCGTAAGCAAGACATTATCTTCTCGATCTTAAAAGCTCACGCAAAAAGCGGCGAAGCGATTTTTGGTCATGGTGTGCTGGAGATTTTGCAAGATGGCTTCGGCTTTTTACGTAGCGCCGACAGCTCTTACTTAGCTGGTCCTGACGATATTTATGTTTCTCCAAGTCAAATCCGTCGATTTAACTTGCGTACCGGTGATACGGTAGAAGGTAAGATTCGCCCTCCTAAAGAAGGTGAGCGTTACTTCGCGTTGCTTAAAATTGGCATCGTTAACCACGACAAGCCAGAGAACTCGCGTAACAAAATCTTATTTGAAAATTTAACCCCGCTGCACGCTAACGACCGTTTGCGCATGGAGCGAGGTAATGGTGCAACCGAAGATATCACTGCACGTGTATTGGATTTAGCCTCACCTATTGGTAAAGGTCAACGTGGTTTGATTGTTGCTCCGCCAAAAGCCGGTAAAACCATGTTGCTGCAAAACATTGCGCAAAACGTGGCGTTTAACCACCCTGAGTGTGAATTGATTGTTTTACTGATCGATGAGCGCCCAGAAGAAGTGACCGAGATGCAGCGTTTGGTTCGTGGTGAAGTAATTGCTTCTACCTTTGATGAGCCTGCTAGCCGTCACGTTCAAGTGGCTGAAATGGTAATCGAAAAAGCTAAGCGCTTAGTAGAGCACAAAAAAGATGTGATCATCTTGCTTGACTCAATTACCCGTTTAGCGCGTGCCTACAACACGGTAATTCCTTCATCTGGTAAGGTATTAACCGGTGGTGTAGACGCCAATGCATTGCATCGCCCTAAGCGTTTCTTTGGTGCGGCACGTAACGTTGAAGAAGGTGGCAGCTTAACCATTATTGCTACCGCTCTTGTAGATACCGGTTCAAAAATGGACGAAGTGATTTACGAAGAGTTTAAAGGTACCGGTAACATGGAACTGCACTTAAGCCGTAAAATTGCAGAAAAACGTGTTTACCCTGCCATCGACATTAACCGTTCAGGTACTCGTCGTGAAGAGTTACTCACCAGTGCAGAAGAGCTACAGAAAATGTGGATCTTACGCAAGATTGTTCACCCAATGGACGAGACTGGCGCAATGGAGTTCTTAATTGATAAATTGGCAATGACCAAAACCAATGACGAATTCTTTAACGCGATGAAAGCACAGAAGAAATAAACAAAAAACTGGCCGTTAATTCGGCCAGTTTCATTTTGGATGATGAAACGCTTTCTGTTAGTTTTAGGGCTATTTTTTCAATTTTCTGTTCTCGCTGAGCAGCAAGGTCCTAATCCTCTTTCCCAGCCGCTTTACCAAGATGTTCCATTGATGATATTGCAACGTAGCGTAGATACGCTGATGCAAAATCAACCGGCTTGGATCATCGACTTACTGCCAAATTTGCGCCCTGAAGACCGCGAAGCTTTGCTTTTTCAAAGCTTGCGCTATTTGCATCAAAACAAGCATATTCCCGATCAAACCTTAAAAAACTGGCTACTTGAGCTTGCGTCTGAGCGACCCGTGGTACGTGAAGCGGCAGTGATTGATGGCTACGAAGTCATACGTCCTAGCTATGATTACCCTGCTTTGGCACGAAGTTTAATTTTGAATAAGCTATCTGCCGAGCGCTCGCAACTTTATCTCAGTGAATTACTTCGAGATGAATTCCAATGGTCGCTGATCTTTCGAAAGAACAATCCCTTATTATTGGCGCAGCAGCTGGATGTAATGCGTGCTTTTGCTCAGTTAAATTCGGAGCAGCTTGAATATGTAAAACTGCATATGCCTGAGCGTTTGTATTTCCCAGATAATAACGTGCGAGTTGCTATGGCAATAGGTATTGGCAGTGATGAAGCGTTGGCCGAAGTACTGAGCCTGCCAATGGATCAATATAGTGTGTCGTTGCTTGAGTGGCTTATTCAGCGGTTACCGGCAGAGCGTGCCTATCACTTGCTTCGCGGAGCAGCAGAAAATCCAGAATTGTTGTATTTTTCATACAGTGCGATTGCTCGTTTAGGTAGAGTATATCCTCCCGCTGCCCAGTTTATTTTGGCGCAGTTTAGAGAATCAGAACATCAAGAGTTGGCTGCGATGGTAATGATTGAGATGCAATCTCAATAGCCACTACAGTTATAAGACCAGGTTATAACAATGAAATATAAAGACTTGAGAGATTTCATTGATTTGCTAGAGCAGCGTGGTGAGCTTAAGCGAATCAGTGTAGAAGTATCTACCGAACTGGAAATGACCGAAATATGTGACCGCACCTTAAAGGCTGGCGGGCCGGCATTGCTGTTTGAGAACGTTAAAGGCCATTCTATGCCAGTGCTAGGTAACTTATTTGGTACGCCAGAGCGCGTTGCGCTGGGCATGGGTCAGGAGTCGGTATCAGCCTTGCGCGAAGTAGGCACTTGGCTGTCTTACCTTAAAGAACCAGAGCCGCCCAAGGGTTTAAAAGAGCTTTGGGAAAAGCTGCCAATATTTAAGCAAGTACTTAATATGCCAACTAAAAAACTGCGCTCAGCTCCTTGCCAAGAAATTGTATGGAGTGGTGATGAGGTTGATTTAGATAAACTACCTATTCAGCATTGCTGGCCTGGCGATGTAGCGCCTTTGGTTACATGGGGACTGACTATTACCCGTGGCCCCTATAAAAAGCGCCAAAACCTAGGTATTTATCGCCAGCAAAAACTAGCTAAAAACAAACTGATTATGCGCTGGTTATCGCATCGCGGTGGCGCGATAGACTTTCGTGAATTCCAAGAGCTTAATCCTGGCAAACCTTATCCTGTGTCAGTGGCCTTGGGCGCAGATCCCGCGACCATTTTGGGTGCGGTAACACCGGTACCGGATACCTTATCCGAATATGCTTTTGCCGGCCTGCTGCGAGGCGGTAGAACCGAAACGGTTCAATGTATAAGTAATGACTTAGAAGTGCCGGCCAGTGCTGAATTAGTTTTAGAAGGGTATTTAGAGCCCAATGAAACGGCGCCAGAAGGGCCTTATGGTGACCACACCGGTTATTACAACGAAGTGGACGAGTTTCCAGTATTCACCATCACGCATATCACGATGCGTAAAGATCCCATTTACCACAGCACCTACACTGGTCGTCCACCCGATGAACCCGCTGTATTGGGCGTTGCCTTAAACGAGGTCTTTGTACCTATTCTACAAAAGCAGTTTCCAGAAATTGTGGATTTTTACTTGCCGCCAGAAGGGTGCTCTTACCGAATGGCCGTGGTTACGATTAAAAAGCAATATCCTGGTCATGCAAAACGGGTGATGTTGGGTGTGTGGTCGTTCTTACGACAGTTTATGTATACCAAGTTTGTCATCGTTTGTGATGATGATATCAACGCGCGCTCTTGGCAGGATGTAATATGGGCCATTACTACGCGAATGGATCCATCGCGCGATACCACCTTAATCGACCATACGCCTATCGATTACTTGGATTTTGCTTCACCAGTCTCTGGTTTAGGTTCCAAAATGGGAATGGATGCGACTAATAAATGGCCCGGTGAAACTAATCGAGAGTGGGGCGAAGTGATTGAAATGGCTCCCGAAGTGAAACAGCGTGTCGATAGTATTTGGGCGCAATTAGGCATAGACTAATGGCCAGCTATTTTCGAGTAAGGCTTGCACAGAAAGAGTTTAGTGTAGAGCACAAGCAAACAGTGCTTGAAGCAGCCTTAGCACAGGGCATCGATTGGCCACATCGTTGTCGCCAAGGTGGCTGTTGCAGTTGTTTGGCCCGGTGTACATCCGGCGAGATTATTTACCTTGGAATGGCGCCAATGCTAAGTGAAGCAGAACAAGCCAAAGGCTGGTTCTTAGCTTGCCTAGCCAGTGCAAAATCAGATTTGAATATAAGTTTAGAAGGGTGAAAGTATGAAGCGCATTAGTTGCAAGGTTGCATCGGTCTCGCCGATTTTAGATGATATTTTTAATGTTGAATTACAGCCACAAGAGAGCCAGAGCTTTGTGGCTGGCCAGTATCTACAAATTGTTATGGCAGAAGACGATAAACGACCGTTTTCATTAGCCAGTTCACCCGAGCAAAGTGAAGTATTGGAACTGCATATTGGTGCGCCAGAAGGTAACCCTTATGCCCGACAAGTCATCGATAAATTGAAGAAAAGTGGTGAGATTGAAGTTGAAATGCCCTTTGGTAATGCCGGCTTTGATGAAACTAGCCAGCGACCTATTTTGATAATGGTAGGCGGTACCGGCTTTTCTTATGCTAAATCGATCATCGAACATATTGTTGATACTGAGCAAGATCGCGAGATTTATTTGTATTGGGGCGGTCGTAACTTAGGTGGTTTGTATTTGCATGAGTTAGCTTACCAATGGGAAGAATTAGATCAGGTTAAATTTGTGCCAGTGCTTGAGCAAGCTATGCCGCAGTGGACTGGTAAAAAAGGTCTGGTGCACGAAGCTGTGCTTGAAGACTTTGCCGATATGAGCGCCCTAGAGGTGTACATTGCTGGCCGTTTTGAAATGGCCGATGTCGCGCGTACTGCTTTTATTAAGCAAGGGCTACCGATAGAGCAATTACATGGCGATGCTTACGAATTTATCTAAGGTATTTAGAGCGTAAAAAAGGCGAGCTAAGCTCGCCTTTTTTGTGTTTGAGACAAACCTAAATAGCTAGCGCTTGGCGATAGTAATGAATCGCCTGCTCGGGTTCATCGAGTTGGCGGTGAACTTCGGCCAAACCTTGATAGCACTCGGCACTTGGGGCCAGCTTCATGCTTTGCTCAAATAACTCTTTGGCTTCGGGCCATTGTTGCTGTTGCAAATGTAACTGGCCAATTAAGCGCATTAATACTGCATTTTCTGGGTGCTTGCGGCGCAAGCTAGAAAGCTGCTGCAATAATGGATGAGGATCGTTTAAATGCAGCTCTGCTGCCACGTCGAGTAATTCGCTATCAAGATGGCGATTTATAAGGTCGCCGAGCAGCTGATACGCTGCTGCATTGTCGCCAGAGCTGATTAGCGCGCGGCAAGCCGCCGCAGCAATAGTCATTTGTTTCTTTTGCTTACGCGGCATGCCATTCCAGTGTTTAGCTACCGCATCCGAGCCTTGGCTATTGGCCAATTCCAAAAATAGGTTTTTGTAGGCACTAGATAACTCAACTTGATAATGAGCATTGTCGATTAAACCAACTTTTAGCGCTAACGGTAGTAAATCGATATAACGCTGCCAAAGGCCAAGCTCAGGTAGAATAGTAAGCAGCATGCGCTTTACTGCATCTTGCTTGAGGTTCTCGTGTGGCAGTTGTTCAATACTGCTTAACGCGGCGCTGTAGTTTTGTTGCTTGAGTTGCAAACGAGCCTGAGTAACCAATACCGCCGCATCGTTATTGGTAATACGAGTGGCTTGCTCTAAGTACTTATCGCGCTTTTTATCTTGGCCTTGCTCTTGAGCTGCTTCGGCAGCGGTTAAATAGTTAAGCGCTGGCGCATCACTTAAATTGGCGGCTTTACTAACTAATTTCTCCGCGTTTTGATAGTCGCCTCGCATCATCGCCAACATACCTTGTTGAGTATGGGTATTGGCCTTTTGCTTACGGCGGTGGCCCCACCAAGCGCCACTGCGTGAGAAACTTAACCATAACCAGCGGGCTAACCATAGGCTGAGCAACAAGACACAAAAGCAAATAAAGCTTAGGAATATTGCGCTGGTTACCGACATTTCGATGGTGTAGTTATCAAAAGCAATCAGCACATAGCCTTTGTTACCAGCAAGCTGCGGGCCTAGCGCCAGACCCAGCGCGATGCACACTAGAAGAATAATAATCTTGACCATTACTCAGCTCCTTCTAAGGAAGGCAATAAGCGTTGTTGGCGCTCTTTAATCGCTTGTTCGGCGGCGCCTAGGCTGCTTAGTTGTTCAGGCAGTTTATCGACAATTTCTAGTTGTTGTAGCTGCTTTAAGTCTTCAATCATCGCTTGAGCTTGGGAGTTTTGAATGAAAAATTCACTCACCCATTGTTCGGCGCGTTGTAATTTGGCTTTAAATAGTTCGCCTTGCGAGCGGAACAATGCCTGCTCGGCTTGTTGTAATTGTAGTTTCAGGTTTTCTTTTAAGTACCAAGCATGCTGTGGCTCAATAAGAGCCTCTACTTGACCATCGCGGCGGCGCACAGTAATAAAGTTTTCGCTAAACTTACGCCAGCTTTTGGCTAGATTGTCTTGCCAATCGGCGCTATCTGCGCTGAGTTGATTGTCTTTGGCGGCAACCACTTCGGGCAGTTCTATCTCGGCCAGTTGTAGGCTTTCTGCTTGCTGTAAAATACCTTCTAAACGAAAGGCGATGCCTTCCTTGTCGACCAGAGGGATGCTTTTAAGTAGCTGTACGTCGACATTAATGGCGCGGCGTAGTGGCAATAAATGTGGGTCATCGGCGTTGTTAATGCTGTTGTCCGCCTCGGTGAGTAGGGCGATGGCGGTAACTGGATCTTGCTCTAGCCACAATTTGTAAGCAGCTAATTGCAGTAAGTAGTTGGCTTCGTTTAAGCGCCAGTGATTGGCGTCTTTAATATTTAGTAATGCTAGCTGTCGCTCAATGGTTTTGCGGTTTTGCTCGGTGAGTTCTAGCTGAGCTTGCAAAGCGGCCATGGCTTGATTTTGCCCTGCAACACTTTGCGATAATTCACTGATTTGATTATTGCTGCTAGTTTGCGCGCTAATTAGGTTTTGTTCTTTAGCTTGTAACGTGGTTTTTAAAAGTTGTAGTTGAGTATCTGCGTGCTCCCTAAATTGGTGTCCATGCCAATATAAACCTACAGCAATAGATAGGCTGAGAATAATGGCAACAATGGCCAATATTTTTGCTAGTTTGTCGCCTTTGGCAGGAGCTGATGGTGTGTTGCTAGGGGGAGGCGCAGCGGCAGCGCTGCTGGTTGGTTGTTCTTTAGCACTGCTAGAATCGCTAATGTCGGTAGCCTTTGTTTGACTATCTGATTGTTTATTTTTGGTCATTTTCATTCCTTGCAGATGACTGCATTCGCGCTAACGCGTCGATGCAAGCCTTATCTGATGCGCCGTCGCACAATACTGTATGCATAAAACCTAAGCTGTTTGCGTATTCAAGCAAACGCTGGCTGGGTACCAATAGTTTGGTATTTTTTAGCCACCTTAGTTGCTTAGGTTCACTCATAAGGGTAGTAAGGTGTTTCAAAATTTCACCACTTGTCGCCACAATAGTGTTGATCTGTGACCGCCATTGATCAAGTTGTTGCGATGAATAGTGCAGCAATTGGCGTTGATAACAGGTGAGATAGTTAACTTGAATGGCTTGTTTTTGGAGCTGCTCTGCTAGCCATTCTCGGCCTTGTTGGCCACGCAGAATATGCGCCTGCTTAATACCTTGCAGTTGATGGTTAATTAGCTCAAGCATGCCTTCACTATCTTGGCGCGCAGGAACCTTAGCGTTTACGCCATAGTGCCGCCAACACTCGGTAGTGGCTTTACCCACTGCTAAGTATTGACAGTTTTGGGGCCAACTTAGGCCTTGTTGGCTGAGGTAGGTTTGGCAAGCCTCAACGGCATATTGGCTAACAGCGATAATGAGGCTGTTGCCATCAACGCTTTGAATCAGTGAAGGTAACTCGGCGATTTGCTCACTGGCAGTAATCTTAACCATCGGTGCGGCAATGGCATGATGGCCATTGACGTGTAACATGCTTACGCAACGCTGATTATGCGGCTCGGGCCGCGTTACAAGTACCTGCACCACTACCTCTTATTTTTTTTGGTAAACCGCCTTAAGGATCGGTTCAGCCCCCGCATCTAACAGCTGTTCAGCAAGCTGCAAACCAAGCTGTTCCGCTTGCTGGCTGCTGCCAGTAATGTGTTTTTCTATCACTGTCGAGCCGTCTACCGCACCCACTAGGCCGCGAACAAACAATTGATCATCTTTAAGCTCTGCGTAGCAGCCAATAGGTACTTGGCAGCCGCCTTCTAAACGGCGGTTCATGGCCCGTTCTGCGGTAACTCGTACTGCTGTTGCTGAGTGATTCAAAGGGGCAAGCAATGCAAGTAAGGCTTGGTCGTCGCTACGACACTCTATACCTACAGCGCCTTGGCCCCCAGCAGGTAAAATTTGCTCAGGTTCGATATAGGCTTTAATGCGGTCTTGCATCTCTAGGCGCAGCAAACCTGCGCTGGCTAAGATGATTGCGTCATACTCACCGGCATCTAGTTTGGCTAATCGGGTATTAACATTGCCACGTAAATCTTTGATTTGGATATCTGGACGTTGCGCTTTAAGTTGGCATTGGCGGCGTAAGCTAGAAGTACCCACAACCGCACCTTTAGGTAAGTCTGCTAGGTTTTGGTAATTGTTGCTTACAAAGGCATCTCGTGGATCTTCGCGTTGGCAAATGCAGTGCAAACCTAAGCCTTCAGGAAATTCCATTGGCACATCTTTCATCGAATGCACTGCAATATCGGCCAAACCTTCCAACATTGCTACTTCAAGCTCTTTAATGAATAGTCCCTTACCACCAATCTTGGCCAGAGGAGTGTCGAGTATTTTGTCGCCTTTGGTGCTCATTGGCAGAAGTTCTACTTCAATGCTTGGGTGGTGACGCTCTAACTCAGCTTTCACAAAATAGGCTTGCCACATGGCTAATGGACTTTTGCGCGTGGCAATTCTGACTTTATTCACAAACACTTACCTCTATTATTTATCCGGAGATAGTATCACCAGTTAGTTTATAGCCCAAGTAAGCATTGCTGGCTTAAAAATAGCCAAAAGTTTGTTTTAGCTTAGGTATTTGTGAGGGTAACTTGCTTAAAATATACCCACTAAAAGTGTGCGTATCTGTTTACCACTATTATACTAACTGTTAAGATGATCACACTTTAGTGATGTCTAAATTACATTAAATACAAACGCGATAAAGCTAGGTAACTTAAACTTGCGAGATACGATTGCCACTCTGTTAGAGAAGGCCAACCAAACTAATCAACAGCGGAAGCAGCTAGCATTGCAAACAATGCCAGCCGCTGTACAGCAGGTATTTGAACTGCTGCCTTCGATGTTGCATTACTCGCACCCTTGTATCCCTGGTTTTATTGAAGGCGACGTGCCTAGCGGCGTATGTCAATTTTCGCCAAGTGCGCGCCACGGCATTTATTTGCAGCAACACTTTTTATGTAGCCCAGAAGAGCCTGAGCAAACTGACATTCTTGGTTTGTATTCCATGGGCAGCACAGCCACGGTTGGTCAAACTGAATCTAGCGATTTAGATGTTTGGGTATGCCACAACACCGACCTAGCAGCAGAGCGAGTGGCTTTGTTGGCTGAAAAGTGCGAGCAAATCTCTTCTTGGGCCGCCCATCAGGGAGTTGAACTTAACTTCTTCATGGTGCAAGAGAACCAGTTTAAAACCGGTTCTATTAGCGAATTGTCTAAAGACAACTGTGGCAGTGCTCAGCATCTGTTATTGCTCGACGAGTTTTACCGTACCGCCCTGCCCTTAGCGGGTAAGCAGTTAGTTTGGTTTGCGGTACCTAGTGACTTAGAACAAAGCTACGACAGCTTTGTGCAGCAGCAATTTGAACTAGGCGTATTCAATCACCAAGAGTGGCTAGATCTAGGTGGCTTAGACACCATTCCTGCCGAAGAGTATTTTGGCTCTGGTTTGTGGCAGCTTTATAAAGGTATCGACTCTCCTTACAAAGCCGTGCTTAAAACCATGTTAATGGAAGCCTACTCGGCCGACTATCCAAGACCTAGCTTATTGGCGGTAGAAGCCAAGCGTTTAATGCAGCAAGGTGAAGAGTTTGGCCTCGAGCAAGATGCCTATTACTTGATGCTCAACAAGGTGACCCAATATCTAGAGTCTATTGAAGATTACGCGCGCCTTGATTTAGTGCGTCGTTGTTTTTACTTGAAGAACTGCGAATGTAGCCCGCTGCCTAGTGACTTGTTAGATGTGCGTTCTTTAACTTGGCAGCAGCGCTTTATGGCTAAACTGGTGAAGCAGTGGGAATGGCCGCAGCAGAAAATTGAGCACCTAAATTTACGCCGAGCCTGGAAAGTGCAAGACGTGCGCCTCGCTCACAGTGAGTTGCTTGATGCCCTGATGCTTAGCTATCGTAACCTCATTCGCTTCGCTCGACGTAATGACATTAGTGAGTCGATTAACCCGGAAGATATTGGCATTTTGTCGCGTAAGCTCTACGCTGCCTTTGAAAGCTTGCCGGGAAAAGTAACCTTAATTAACCCACAGATTTCTCCCGATTTATCGGAAGCGAACCTTAGTTTTATTCATGTGGGTAAAGGTCGCAGTTGCGCCGAAGGTTGGTATATATACAAGCAGCCTTTAACTGGCTTAGAGATCGTAGGCCAGCCTCCTTTGGAGCACGCCACCTATATTTCCAAGTTACTGGCCTGGAGTTATTTCAATCAGCTTAAGACTGATCAAACTCAGCTTAGCTTGCATACTCACCCGGGTGACTTAAATCTTGATACGCTGAATCAATTTTCCGAAGATTTACGCCGCGCCTTTCCGGTAAACGTAGATGCGGCAAGTAACCTAGCTCTAACTCGACCCTGTGAAATTCGCCACCTTGGGGTGTTTATCAACCTTGAAAAAGACCCTACCGCTAACTGGGGTGGCAAGGTGATTGAGTTTGATGCAATTTCTACCGATGTATTTAGCTTTGGTCGTGATTCCGATTGCTTGGTAGGCTCGGTTGATCTGGTCTACCGCAATACTTGGAATGAGATTAGAACTCTGCATTTTTCTGGCGACAGTGCGGTAGTTGATGCGCTCACAACTATTTTGGGCAAGATGCATCGTGACGCCAATATTCCCGAGCATATCGACGTCTTTTGTTATAGCGAGAACTTACAAGAGCAAATTGGCGCTAACTTTAAGCAGTTACTGGTAGAAAGCATTAAAAGCCGTTTGCAGCCTTTGGATAAGCGAATTGTTAAAACCATTGTTCTGGGCAGTGAAAAATACGGGCTGTTTATTGAAGATCGCGGCGTGTCGGTGAAGAAGCTAGAAAACGGCGTCGAGTTTTATCGTCAGCTTTCTAATAACAAATTGCAGCGTTTACCTTTGCAGCTAAATGCTGGCAATACCAAGAAAGTGCCTAATATAGTTGAAGCTCATGCCAGTGAAGGTTTGGTCCAATACTTCTTTGAAAACCTCACTACAGGTTTCAATATTTACATTGTGGATGAACATAATCGCATCGAAATGTATCAAGATTTTGAAGGTAGTAAAGAAGAGTTAGTGCAGGGCATTAACCGTTTTTACACCTCTTCGCGCGAGCAATATGGTACCCGTCATGAGGTGATTAATTTCAATTTGCCGCAGTTTTACGACATTGTTGCTGTAGACGGCCAGTGGCAGGTTGAATCTTACCGCAGTAGCTAAACGTTTTACTTCCTTCTGTTATAACAAACCTAATACTAACTTGCCGCTACCCCTAAACATAACAACACCGCTGTCGTTTATGGCTAGTGGCAAGTTGATCTTATTGCTGTAGGATTTGTTACTAGAAGCTCAGTTTTTCACCGCTTTGCTTGGTGATTGACTCTACCAACAAAGTCCAAAACTCGTTGCCACTTCTATTACATATCCACTGCTGTTCGGTTTCGTGCCACTCAAAGTGGTAGCCGCCAAACTTAGTGGCCAACCAAAGCTGATGCAAAGGCTCTTGTTTGTTAATCACCATTTTACTGCGGTTTTCAAACTCAAGTGTTAGCACGCCACCATTGATGTCACACTCAATATCGAAGTCGTCACTGTCCATGGTTTGCTCGATACGTTCAAAGGCATCATCTACTAGCTGGTGATATTGGCTATCATTCATCACAATCATCCTGTCCTATTGCTTTTCTTGCTTCGAATGCGGATTATAGAGGGCATTCAAAAAAGAATCATGGCTTAATCATGAACAAACAAGCAATTGCCGTTATTTTGCTAAGCATAGGCCTAAGTGGATGTGGTCAAAAAGGACCTTTAACCCACCCGCCAGCCGAGCCACAGAGCGCTCCCGAGCAAGTAACGCCAAGCGAGTAAGCAACGCAACACAATTAAGGACAGATCATTGGATTTTTTTAGTTATCAAAACGAGCAATTACATGCTGAACAATGCTCGGTAGCTGATTTAGCAAGTACTTATGGTACACCTCTATACGTATATTCTCGCGCCACTATTGAGCGTCATTGGAAAGCTTTTGATAAAGCGGCGGGCGAGCGTCCACATTTGATCTGTTATGCAGTAAAAGCCAACTCTAATCTTGCAGTATTGAACATTATGGCTCGCATGGGTTCGGGTTTTGATATTGTCTCTGGCGGCGAATTAGCCCGCGTGATTGAAGCGGGCGGTGACCCAAGTAAAGTAGTGTTTTCTGGTGTGGCAAAAACCGAAGCCGAAATCGCTGATGCGCTTAATCATGGCATTCATTGTTTTAATGTTGAGTCTGAGCCAGAGCTAGACCGCATAAGCAAAGTTGCCCAAAGCCTTGGCAAAGTAGCGCCGATTTCTTTGCGCATTAATCCCGATATTGATGCCGGTACTCACCCTTATATCTCTACTGGCTTAAAAGAAAACAAATTTGGTATCGCTATTGAACGCGCCCAAGAAGCTTACGCTTATGCTGCAAAATTACCGGGCTTAAAGCTGGTTGGGGTAGATTGCCATATTGGTTCTCAGCTCACCGAGATTGCACCGTTTGTTGAAGCTATCGACAAATTACTTGCGCTTATCGATCAATTAGCTGAGCAAGGCATTGTGATTGAGCACCTCGACGTAGGTGGCGGTTTAGGCGTTAACTACGACGACGAAGTGCCACCAGAGCCAGCTGATTACGCCAGTGCTCTTGCTGAGCGCTTAGGCGACCGTAAGCTTAAATTATTGTTTGAGCCAGGCCGTGCGATTATGGCAAATGCTGGGATTTTGGTGTCTAAAGTTGAATTCTTAAAAATGTCGGAGAGTAAAAACTTCGCCATTGTTGATGCGGCCATGAACGATTTACTTCGTCCTGCTTTGTACAGTGCGTGGCAACGTATTGTGCCAGTCATTAACAAGCCAGCACTCGCGACAGCAAGTTACGATGTTGTGGGCCCGGTATGTGAAACCGGCGACTTCTTAGGTAAAGACCGTGAATTAGCCATTGAACCAAATGATTACATTGCGGTGCGCTCTGCTGGAGCCTACGGCTTTACCATGAGCTCAAATTACAACTCTCGCTGTCGAGCTGCCGAGGTAATGGTAGACGGCGATAAGGCTCACCTAGTGCGAGAGCGTGAAGTACTAGAATCACTTTGGGCCGGCGAAACGCTGTTGCCTGAAGGATAAGCCAATGCTAGTAAACTTTACTAAAATGCACGGTTTGGGAAATGACTTTGTGGTTATCGACAATGTCACTCAAAACGTGTTTTTTAACCAAGAAGTGATTAGCCGTTTGGCCGATCGTAACTTTGGTATTGGCTTCGACCAGTTTTTGGTGGTTGAGCCACCTTATGATCCAGAATTAGATTTTCACTACCGCATTTTTAATGCCGATGGCAGTGAAGTTGAGCAGTGTGGCAATGGCGCCCGCTGTTTCGCCCGTTTTGTGGTTAACAAAGGGCTAACCAATAAACGCAGCATTGGGGTTAGCACCAAGTCTGGCAAGATAGTATTGCACGTTGAGAACGATGGCCAAGTCACCGTAAACATGGGTGTACCGGAGTTTGAGCCAAGTAAAATTCCGTTCAAAGCCAAAAAGGCCGAGAAAACCTATATTCTACGTGATGAAGAACAAACTGTGTTTGCCGGTGCTGTATCTATGGGTAATCCCCATTGTGTATTGGAAGTGGATGACGTTGCTCAGGCACCATTAGAAACCTTGGGCATGCGTTTAGAAAAACACGAGCGTTTCCCACAAAAAGTGAATGTGGGTTTTAGCCAAATTATCGACGATAAAAACATTAAGCTGCGAGTGTTTGAACGTGGCGTAGGCGAAACCCTAGCTTGTGGTACTGGTGCTTGTGCAGCTATGGTAGTTGGGCGTCAGCAAGGTAAATTGTCAGAAACTGTCAATGTAGACTTGCCCGGCGGACGTTTACGTATTCAATGGGCTGGTGAGGGCCAACCGGTAAAAATGACCGGGCCAGCAACAATGGTTTTTGACGGCCAGGTGCATATATGAGTGAGTTCGACCTATCCCAGCCACTACTAATCGATGAAACTTTGGTGGTCGAGTTTTTGCTCGATAACCCAGACTTCTTTGCGCGTCATCCTAACCTTATCAAACAGCTGCGTTTACCGCACAAAGAAAAGGGTGCGGTGTCTTTGGTTGAGCTGCAAGTTCAGCGCTTGCGAGACAAGGTGCTGAGCTTAGAGCAAGAGATTACCGATTTGATGAGCGTAGCCAGCCTCAACGAGCGCATATACCATGTTTACGTGGATTTACTGCCTGACTTAATGGCTTGTGATTCATTTGCTGAGTTACAGCATCGCTTAAGTCGCGCCTTAGTGGATGATCTTGGGGTAGAGCGAGTATCGTTGCGCCTAAGCCAACAGTTTAATCTCGAAGACTTATCACCAGAATATGGCCTAGAGCAAGAGCAGATTGAACGGATAAGAGTGACCCGCTTGAGCCATCAGCCGCATTACTTTGGCCGTATGACCAAGGGCGAGCTTGAACTACTCTTTGATAACACTGATGACATTGCCTCGGTAGCGTTAATGCCTCTGGGTCACAATGCCGAGTTGGGTTTCTTTGTGGCTGCGAGTCGTGACGCTGACCACTACGTTGCCGGTATGGACAGTTTATTACTCACTCAACTATGTCAGGTTATCAGCAGTTTGTTATTACGCTTAGTTCCTCTTCAATCTGAGCAGTAACGGCCGATGATGCAGGATGATATAGAACGCTTCCTTCACCAACTCGAAGTGGAGCGTCGCTATAGCCCTGCTACCATTAGCTCCTATCAACGTAGTTTATTGCAACAAGCTAAACTCCTCGAAAACCTTGGTTGTGAAACCTGGTCACAAGTAACCAGCGCCAACGTGCGAGGTGTGTTGCTCAAGCTTAAAACCAGTGGTTTATCGGCGCGTTCAATGGCTAATAAGCTGTCGGCCTTACGCAGTTTTTTTAAGTACTTATTGCAACAACAAAAGGTCAGCTTTAATCCAGTAGTTGGTGTATCCGCACCTAAGCAAAGCAAACCTTTACCCAAAAATCTCGATGTAGACTCGTTGAATCAGTTGCTCTCTATGGAGGGGGATGATTTGGTAAGTAGTCGTGATTTAGCCATGATGGAATTGTTTTATGCCAGCGGTATGCGTTTAGCCGAATTGGTTGGCTTAAACGTTCAAGATATCGATTTTAAGCAGCGGCAGGTTATTGTTACCGGTAAAGGCAATAAACAACGCTGGGTGCCCTTTGGCAGCAAAGCCGAACAAGCGCTTAAACATTGGCTGAAACAGCGTCGATTATTGGTGATGGATGAAGAAGAACCAGCGCTGTTTGTGAGTGTAAGGCAGCAGCGTATTAGTCATCGCACAGTGCAAAAGCGTTTGCAGCACTGGGCGCAACAAATGCAGTTATCGAGTACTTTACATCCTCACAAATTACGCCATTCATTTGCTACTCATTTGCTAGAAAGTAGTGGTGATTTGCGGGTGGTTCAAGAGTTATTGGGTCATGCTAATTTGGCCACCACTCAGGTTTATACCCATCTTGACTTTACCCATCTAGCCACCAGTTACGATGCCGCCCACCCGCGAGCAAAACGTAAATCTTAAGTGAGTGATTCCATGATTTTCTATCGAAGTTGGTCACCGGTACAGGCACTATCCTTTGATTTAGACGATACCCTCTATGACAACTGGCCCTATATCATGCGCGCCGAACAATGGTTAATCGACTACCTCAAAGACCAAGTGCATGTAACTGCTCATCTCACTGCCAGCCAATGGCAGGGCTACAAACGCCAGGTGATTAAACGTAAGCCCGAGTTGAAGGGTGATGTTAGTGCCTGCCGCGTTGCTTGGTTAAGTTTGGCTTTTACTGAGCATGGCATGGCGGAAGCTGAAGCCAGTAACTTAGCCGAGAATATCTTCCAAGAGTTTTTAGCGGTACGTAGTGATTTTGTGGTACCGGCAGAGAGCCTTACTTTGCTGCAAAATTTGGCGAAACGTTATCGACTAGTGGCGATTACTAATGGCAATGTGGATATCGCTAAAATTGGCTTAGGCGGTTTGTTTGAGTTAGAGCTTAAAGCGGGTGGCGAGTTTAAGGCAAAACCGGCAGCAGATATGTATTTGTATGCTTGTCAGCAATTACAACTGGCTCCGCAGCAAATTGCCCATGTTGGCGACCATTGCATTACTGATGTGGCGGGTGCGACCAAGGCTGGTTATCGCTCCATTTGGCTTAATCAAAACAGCCAGCAAGCCCGAAAACTGCAAGCCCTTCCTGATATTGAAATAAGCCAGCTGGCACAACTGCAACGCCTGTTATAATATACAGGTGTTTTTACCCCTCAAGAGAATTCCATGGATATTTCCGAGCTGTTAGACGGCCTTAATGAAAAGCAGCGCGAAGCCGTCGCTGCCGCGCCAAGCAATATGTTACTTCTGGCCGGTGCGGGCAGTGGCAAAACACGGGTATTGGTGCATCGCATTGCATGGTTAATGCAGGTTGAGAATGTATCGCCGCTATCTATTCTGTCGGTAACCTTTACCAACAAAGCCGCTGCTGAAATGCGCTCGCGAGTAGAAAAACTGGTGGGCAGCCGCTTCCAAGGCATGTGGATGGGCACCTTCCACTCCTTAGCGCACCGCTTGTTGCGAGCTCACTACCGTGATGCCGGTTTGCCAGAAGATTTTCAGATTATTGATTCCGACGATCAATACCGCTTGTTGCGCCGCTTAATTAAAGCTATGAACTTAGATGAAAAGCAGTGGCCAGCCAAACAGGTGCAATGGTATATCAACGCGCGTAAAGACGAGGGGCAGCGCGCCGAACATGTTGATTACAGTAATAACCCAATTGAGCGTCAGCAGTTAGAAATTTATAAAGCCTACCAGCAGGCTTGTGATCGTTCCGGCTTGGTTGATTTTGCCGAGCTGCTGTTACGCGCTCACGAGTTATGGTTGAAGCAACCACATATTTTGCAGCACTACCAACAACGTTTCCGCCATATTCTGGTGGACGAATTTCAAGATACCAACACCATTCAATATGCATGGTTGCGGATGCTGGTTACCGACAATAACAACATCACTATTGTCGGTGATGATGACCAATCTATTTATGGTTGGCGTGGTGCAAAAATTGAAAATATTCAAAGCTTTGAGCTAGATGTGCCTAAGGTGAATACAATTCGCTTAGAGCAAAACTACCGAAGCAGCGCCAATATTCTTAAAGCCTCTAACCAACTGATTGAAAATAACCAAGGGCGCATGGGTAAAAGCCTATGGACCGACGATAAAGAAGGCGAGTTAATCTCGATTTACACCGCCTTTAATGACATCGATGAAGCGCGCTTTGTGGTAGCGCGTATTCAACAGCGAGTAGAACAACACGGCGCAAGTTTGGCAGATTGTGCCATTTTGTATCGTAATAATGCCCAGTCGCGGGTATTGGAAGAAGCCTTGATGCAAGAGCGTTTGGCCTATCGGATTTATGGCGGTTTACGCTTCTTCGAGCGCCAAGAGATTAAAGATGCACTGGCCTACTTGCGGTTGATTAGTAACCCCCATGATGACGCGTCCTTTGAGCGAGTGGTAAATACCCCAACCCGTGGCATTGGCCAACGTACTATTGAGCTGCTGCGCCAAGCGGCTCGCGAACAGCAGCTAAGTTTGTGGCAAGCAGTAGATTATTGCTTGCAGCACAATGCCCTGTCTGGTCGGGCTGCCAATGCGGTAAAACAGTTTGTTGAATTGCTTGGGCAGTTAAAGCTGCAAACTCAGGAAATGGTCTTAGGTGAGCAAACCGATTATGTGATCAAAGGCTCTGGCTTGTTGGCGATGTATCAGGCCGAAAAAGGTGAGAAAGCCCAGGCGCGGGTAGAAAACTTGGATGAACTGGTTACCGCTACTCAGCAGTTTACCCAAATGGAAGAAGACCAAGATCTTTCTCCTTTGGTAGCCTTTTTATCTCACGCCGCCTTAGAGGCTGGTGATAACCAAGCAGAAGCCGACGAAGCTGCTGTACAGCTAATGACCTTGCACAGCGCCAAAGGTTTGGAGTTCCCAGTGGTGTTTTTAGTGGGCGTGGAAGAAGGCATGTTCCCAAGTCAGCAGTCAGCAGAAGAGTCGGGTCGCTTGGAAGAAGAGCGTCGCCTTTGTTATGTAGGTATGACTCGCGCTATGGAAAAACTCTACCTCTGCCATGCAGAGAGTCGTCGTTTGTGGGGCAAAGAAGTATTCCATCCACCGTCGCGCTTTTTACGTGAGTTACCTAGCGAATGCTTGGACGAAGTGCGTTTAAATACTGCGGTAAGCCGACCGGTGCAACAAGGGCGCTTTTCTTCTCAAGTACAACAAGCGGCCTTTGACGACAGCGGTTTTAACTTAGGGCAACGGGTATCGCACCCTAAATTTGGCGCAGGGATTGTGCTTAATTATGAAGGCTCTGGTCAGCAAAGCCGCGTACAAGTGCAGTTTGAGGAAGCTGGTGCCAAGTGGCTGGTATTGGCTTATGCACGGCTAGAAGCCCTATAAAGTTAGATCTACTCTATGAATAATGAAAGCAGCCTAACTAGGCTGCTTTTTTTGTTTGCGTTGGTTGCCAATGGCATCCCAAGTGAATACTGCCAAGCCTAACCAAATAAAGGCAAAGGTGAGTAATTTCATCGGCTCCAGTGGTTCGCCATAAACGCTGGTGGCCAAAATGAACATTAGCGATGGGCCAATGTATTGGAAAAAGCCGATGCTTGATAAGCGCAAGCGGGTGGCAGCGGCGGCAAAGCACAATAGTGGCACAGTTGTGACGATACCCGCGCTCAATAATAGTAGGTTTAACTGAGTATCGTTATTGGCCATTTGGCTGCTGGCTGAATCAGCAAAAAGCCATAAATAGCCTATGGCGAGAGGCAATAGCCACAGGGTTTCGACAAACAAACCAGGCAAAGCGCCTAAGTTAACCTTTTTGCGTAATAAGCCATATAGGCCAAAACTTACTGCTAGACTCATTGCTATCCACGGCAGCGAGCCATAGCTAATTACTTGAATCAATACGCCGATTAAGGCCAAGCCAATGGCAGCCCACTGAGCCCGGCGAAAACGCTCACCCAAGAACAGCATGCCCAGCACCACATTAAAGAGTGGATTGATGTAGTAGCCCAAGCTGGCATCCAACATCCGGTCATTGTTTACCGACCAAATAAAAATTAGCCAGTTAATACCAATAAACAGTGAGGTTAGCGCTAGAGTTGCCAGCTGCTTAGGGTGTTTTAATACTGCGCTAACTGCCGACCACTGCTTGCCTACGGCGAGCATCACCGCTACAAAAATGCAGGACCATAACACCCGATGCGCCAAGATTTCATAGGCAGGTACCGCGCTTAAGCTCTTAAAATAAATGGGGGCAATTCCCCACATGGTGTACGCGGCTAAAGCAAATATAACGCCGTGTTTAGTGGCTTGATTAGGCATATAAAATGAGAAAGGAAGAAAAGTCAGCGTAGTGTAGCAGGCAGGTGGCAATGCAGCCATATATTCGCGGTGTAAGTTTTGTCAGCGAATTATACCTCCGAAGCGGCTTCGCAATAAAGCTTGTTCCATACCTTATGTAACTGCGGTTCGGCTTGGCACAAGGTGTCGATTTTCTGAATAATGGCCTTACTTTGACTATTCTGCGCTTCTAGCAAAAGGTGGAGGAGGTGTCCTAATACGCCATGCACAAAGCGCTCGTTTAATGGCTCGTGATAGCTTTGCCAAGCACGAACACAGCTGTAACCGGGAATGATGTCTTTAGCGTAGCTAGATAAAATGCGCATTGGCCAAGGGCGCTGAATCTCATCCTGAGTATTTAAACATGCTCCTAAGGGTTGCTGAATATGCAGGTAACGCAATAGACAGCGGTCGCGCTCGTTTAGGCAATCATCATGGATTTGTTCGAAATGCTGTAAGTCTTGCTCTGGTTTTTCAAATATTCCTAGCTGCTTACATTCAACAATGCGGTAGTCGGGGAAGTGGGCAAAATCGCCATAACCTTCTAGCTCATGATCTAGCCATTGGTCCAAGTCTTCTAGCTGTAAGTCGGCATTAATCTTTTTTACTTCTAGTAACACGCTATTTAAAGTATTGATTAACAAAGAGGAGCTGTAAGTGGTGCTCATTATTTTACTAGCCTGTGCCGCAGTCGATGTCCTAATTTAGTATAGCCCTAACTGAGTGGAAACCATCAACATTGAGTTGATATTTCGACAAAAACTCCTTTTTTGATGGCAAGTTTGCTGCACTAACCCACTAAGTAAGTACCCGTGCCAAAGGCAATGTGGGTGCCTTCTTGATTGTGTAGTTCCATACGTGCAACGGTAACCTTATTGCCGGAGCGGATTATCTCGGCAGAGGCGTAAAACACTTCACCAATGCCCGGACGCAGGTAGTCGATGCGCAGATCAATGGTGCCGGTTTTAGAGATGCGCGCAGACAGCTCTTTACTAGATAGGTTTTCCAAACGTTTTACTGCCGCTGCGGCGGCGGTCATGCCCCCAGCGACATCTAAAATGGTTGCAGTAGCACCGCCGTGCAATATGCCATGAATGGGATTACCTACTAATTTGGGATCCATGGGCAGCTTTAACTTAACCCCAGTTGCGCTGTAATCCACTAACTCAATGCCAAGTAGTTGATTAAACGGCATTTGATTAATGAAGGTGTCGGCAATGGCTTGGCGCCATTTTTGTTGTCTTGGGCTCGTCATGCTGTATCCATACAAAATTAAACGCTTGTTTAAATACTGTATAGCGAGAAAAGAATAAAGGCAAACCAAGACAAGCCGCTGCAGCTTGATTACAATGTGCGACCGATTAGCCACTCACTGTTTTTGGATCTCGAGCCTTAATGCAACGCGCCCAGCAAGTTTTACAAGATGTATTTGGTTTTGCCGAGTTTAGAACTGGGCAAGCGGCGGTGATTGAGCGGCTATTAGACAACAAAGACTGTTTAGCAATTATGCCAACCGGTGGCGGCAAGTCGCTATGTTATCAAATTCCCGCTTTGGTAAAGCCGGGTTTAACGGTGGTGGTATCTCCGCTTATCTCCTTGATGAAAGACCAAGTAGATAGCCTGCAACACAATGGCGTAAATGCAGCATATTTAAATTCTAGCCTTGAGCGAGAGCAGCAGTTTCAAATCTATCGAAGCTTGCAGCAGGGCGAGCTTAAACTGTTATACATTTCTCCAGAGCGCTTAATTAATGGTGATTTAATTGAGCGACTGCAAGCCATGCCTTTGGCGATGTTTGCGATTGATGAAGCTCATTGTATATCCCAGTGGGGTCACGATTTTCGACCAGAATATAATGCCCTTGGCTGCTTAAAACAGAACTTCCCTTCGGTGCCTTTGGTGGCCCTAACGGCTACCGCTGATGACACTACTCGACAAGACATATTGCAGCGGCTTGGTTTGCCTGATGCCTTCACTCTAGTATCAAGTTTTGACCGACCGAATATTCGCTACACCTTGCAGGAAAAATATCGCCCCTGGCAGCAGCTTAGCGATTATGTAAAACGCCGTAAGGAAGATAGCGGCATTGTTTACTGCAGCAGCCGTAAGCGGGTAGAGGAGCTAGCCCTAAAACTCAGCGCCGAAGGTATTCGCAGTGCTGCTTATCATGCTGGTTTACCCATCGAACAGCGCCAATTAGTGCAAGAACAGTTTCAACGTGATGAAGTTGAAGTAGTGGTTGCCACGGTTGCCTTTGGGATGGGCATTGATAAACCCAATGTACGCTATGTTTTTCACTATGATATCCCTCGCAACATTGAAGCCTATTACCAAGAAACCGGCCGTGCTGGCCGCGATGGTACCGAGGCAGAAGCGGTGTTTTTGTATGATCCCGCCGATGCCAACTGGGTAAGGCGAATGATTGATGAAAACGAAAATGAGCAACAACGCCAAGTAGAGAGTCATAAGTTTAATGCCATTGTCGCCTTTGCCGAGGCGCAAACTTGTCGTCGTCAGGTATTGCTTAACTATTTTGGCGAATACCTATCCAAGCCTTGCGGCAACTGTGATGTGTGTTTAGACCCGCCCAAGCAGTATGACGGCTTGCAAGATGCTCAAAAAGCCTTGTCTTGTGTTTATCGCTTAGGTCAGCGCTTTGGTATAGGTTATGTTATTGAAGTGCTGCGAGGCAGCATGGGCCAACGCATTTTAGAACAAGGCCATGATAAGCTGTCTACTCATGGGATTGGTAAAAGTGCCAGCCATGAGCACTGGATGAGTGTATTACGCCAGCTTATTCACCTAGGCTTATTACAGCAAAACATAGCCCGTAGTTCGGTATTGCAATTAACTGAGGCTGCACGGCCATTTTTAAAAGGTGAACAGCCCTTATCGCTGGCGGTGCCGCGCTTAAACACAACCAAGCAAAGTAAAAAAACCACCAGTTATGGGGTTTACGATAAACGATTGTTTGCCTTGCTACGTAATTTAAGAAAGCGTTTAGCCGATGAAGAATCAGTGCCGCCGTTTGTGGTGTTTAACGACGCCACATTAATAGAAATGGCTCAGCAAGTGCCGCAGACTCAACACGAGATGTTGGCGATAAGTGGCGTTGGTTTGAAAAAACTAGAACGCTACGGCTATCAGTTTTTAGGCTTAATCGACCAATATCAGGCGAGTTAAGCAACCGCCTTATACTAAGGATCGCAGATGGAATTTGTGAATCGTTTTTCCAATGAGCTACCCGAGCTGTGCCATCACCAGCAGCCAACGCCGCTAAAAGATCCTGAGTTAGTGGTGCATAGCCATGCAGCTGCTGAGTTAATTGGCTTAGACAGCGAGTTTATGGCTGGTGAGCAAGCTCTTGGCTTAAGCGCTGGCAGCCTGTTGATTGATGGCATGCAACCGGCCTCAACGGTGTACGCTGGCCATCAGTTTGGTGGTTATAGCCCGCAATTGGGCGACGGCCGAGCATTGTTGCTTGGCGAAGTAAAAAACGCGCAGGGCGACTATTGGGAACTGCAATTAAAAGGTTCCGGCTTAACGCCTTTTTCTCGCCAAGGCGATGGTAAAGCAGTACTTCGCTCCAGCATTCGAGAGTTTTTAGCCAGCGAAGCCATGGCCGCTTTAGGCATTGCAACAACCCGCGCATTAAGCTTAACGGTGGGTAGCGGCTTGGTGCAGCGTGAGCGCTTTGAAAAAGAAGCTATGCTGCTACGTATGGCGCCAAGCCATATTCGTTTTGGTCATTTTGAATACCTGTATTACCAGCAACAAACTCAACCATTAAAACGCTTAGTAGACTTTTGCTTAAGCCATTATTTTAGTGATTGTTTAACTGCCGAAAATCCGGTGCTAGCTATGTTAGAACAAGTAGTGGATAGCACCGCGTTGATGATTGCTAAGTGGCAGGCCGAAGGCTTTTGTCATGGCGTAATGAATACCGACAATATGTCGATTTTGGGCTTAACCATTGATTATGGCCCTTATGGATTTTTAGATGACTACAATCCTAGACACGTTTGTAACCATAGCGACCATTATGGACGTTATGCCTTTAACCAGCAGCCCGCTGTGGGGCTTTGGAACCTACAGCGGCTAGCTCAGGCACTGTCAGATTTTGTGCCAAGTGCCAAGTCAGAACCTTTGTGGCTGCGTTACCAGCAAAAAATCAACCAGTATTACCAAAGCTTTATGTTGAATAAGCTTGGCTTCAAGCAGTGGCAAGACAGTGATGAACAGCTGGTGGGTTTACTGCTTAAAGTGATGGCTGAGCAAAAGGCCGATTACCAGCAAAGTATGCGCGCTTTGGCGCAACCGATAGACCGCTTAACTAAACAGCTAGCAGGGCCTTGGCAAGCCTGGCTAAAACTCTATGCCGAGCGCAGCCAGCAAAATGGTTTGGATGAACAACAGCGTATTTTGACCGTTGAGCAACATGTGCCCTTCTATGTACTACGTAATTACTTGGCCCAGCAAATGATAGAACAAGCTGAAGACGGAAGTTATGCACAGCTCCGCCAATTGCATCAAGTACTCAATAATCCCTTTACTGAGCAAGTCGATGCCCAGCATTTTTCTGAGCCACCGCCAGCTTGGGGTAAGTGTTTGGAGATCTCATGCAGCAGCTAGCCGGCGGGATAGAAGTGCTTTCAGAGCACGCTGTGATCACTATTAGCAAAGCCTTTTCTGAATCGCAGTTTTTAGCCAGTGCCAAACAGTTTGTACAACAGCAGCAATGGCAACAGGCGTTTATTGAACAGGGCGCCGATTGGCAGGTATTAGGCTTTTATATCGAACAGCAACTGTGGTGGTTTCGTTATGATGCGCTAAGCCAAGGCGCTTGGTTTGAGTGCGCCAATAGTGAGCACTTTCAGACCAGTTATGCCCCATTATTGGCCGCCTTAAATCATGCCAATTTCACCTAAACAAAATTATATTTTTAGGCTGGTTAAAATGTGATCCATTACAAGGTTTCCCGCAGGCTTATCTTCTATATTAATCCACCTGCCAGCGTTGAGTTGTTTATTAATTCACCGCTAGGTCGCGAAAAGCAATGTCATGGAATGATGTTTTCCACAATAAGGGAACTGTTTGCCACTCCAATTTTTTGCCTTTCTTTATCTATAAGTTATTGAATTAAAACTTATTTGTTGCTTTGTATTTAGCTTGTGATTTTTTCGCGAGAGAATTTCTGCTGTTTGTCAACAGAGTTATCCACAATTTGTTGCGGCCGATAACGCTTAACTCTGGTGCATTTAGGGTGGCTGTGGCATCATCGAGCGCAATGAAAATCTGAACGATGGATCACGGTAATGGCAACCCTTCCCGACCAACCCTTAGTGCTTGTTGACGGCTCTTCTTATCTATATCGCGCTTACTACGCTCCTCCACATCTAACTAACTCTAAAGGCGAAGCCACAGGTGCTGTTTATGGCGTTGTGAACATGCTGCGCAGCTTACTTAAGCAATTTAAGCCAGAGCATATTGTGGTGGTGTTTGATGCCAAGGGTAAAACCTTCCGTGATGACATATATAAAGAATATAAAGCCAACCGCCCTTCCATGCCCGATGATTTGCGCAGCCAAATAGCGCCATTGCATGCGGTGATTAAAGCCATGGGATTGCCTTTAGTTGCTATTGAAGGTGTTGAAGCCGATGACGTTATTGGCACCTTAGCCAAGCAAGCTTCGGCCGAAAATAAAGCCGTGTTAATTAGCACTGGCGATAAAGACATGGCGCAGCTGGTGGATGAAAACATCACCTTGATCAATACCATGACCGACACGGTGATGGATCGCGCCGGCGTGATCGATAAGTTTGGTGTACCACCAGAGCTTATTATCGATTACTTAGCGCTAATGGGCGACAAAGTGGATAACATTCCTGGCTTGCCAGGGGTGGGCGAGAAAACTGCTTTGGCCATGTTGCAAGGCATTGGTGGCGTGGATGACTTACTAGCTGATCCAGACGCAGTGGCGCCGCTGGGCTTTCGCGGCTCTAAAACCATGCCTAAGAAACTACGTGAACACGCTGAAGATGCGCGTTTATCTTATTTGTTAGCCACCATTAAATGCGATGTTGAAGTCGGCTTTAGCATGGATGACATGTTACGGACCGAAGAAGATAAAGATGCGCTGATTAAGCTATTTGGTGAATTGGAATTTAAGCGCTGGTTGAGTGAAGCGCTTAGCCCATCAAATAACAGCGCCGCAGCAGAACCAAATGCTGAGGCCGAAGTGGCTGCTCCTGCTGTTGAGCTTAAAGGAGAGTACGAGACTATTCTTACTAAGCAGCAGTTTGAAGAATGGTTGGAACGCCTAAATAGCGCTGAGCTTATCGCTATTGATACCGAAACCACCTCGCTTAACTACATGCAAGCTGAGCTAGTTGGTTTATCTTTTGCCGTTGAAGCAGGCAAAGCGGCTTACTTACCGGTAGCTCACGATTATTTAGATGCGCCTGAGCAACTAGAGCGTGACTGGGTATTAGCGCAGCTTAAACCATTATTGGAAGATCCTAATAAAGCGAAAGTTGGCCAAAACCTTAAGTACGATGCTAGTGTGCTTGCTCGCTACGACATTGCGCTCAAAGGCATTAAGTACGACACCATGCTGGAGTCGTATGTGCTCAATAGCACCATTACTCGCCACGATATGGACTCGTTGTCGTTGCAGTACTTGCAACACAAAACCATCAAGTTTGAAGACATCGCAGGTAAAGGCGCTAAACAGCTTACCTTCAATCAAATTGAACTTGAAACAGCAGCACCTTATGCAGCAGAAGATGCAGACGTTACCTTACGCTTACACCAAACTCTGTGGGCCAAGCTAGAGAAAGAGCCAAAGCTGAAAAGCTTGTTCGAAGAAGTCGAGTTGCCTTTGGTCAGTGTATTATCGCAAACCGAGCGTCAAGGTGTGCGTATTGATAGCCAACGCTTAGCGCAGCATAGTTTGTCTTTAGGCGAGCGTATCGACGGTTTAGAGAAGCAAGCGCATGAGCTAGCTGGCGAACCGTTTAACCTTGGCTCGCCTAAGCAATTACAAACCATTCTATTTGAAAAAATGGAACTGCCAGTTATTAAGAAAACCCCTAAAGGTGCGCCGTCTACTGCCGAGGAAGTGCTGCAAGAGCTGGCGTTAGATTACAGTTTGCCAAAAGTGATTTTAGAATATCGAAGCCTGTCTAAACTAAAATCTACTTACACCGACAAACTGCCTAAAATGGTAGAACCAAGCACTGGCAGAGTGCATACCTCTTATCATCAAGCGGTAACAGCAACGGGGCGTTTCTCATCTACCGATCCTAACTTGCAAAATATTCCTATTCGCCATGAAGAAGGACGTAAAGTACGTCAGGCTTTTGTACCTGCCGATGGTTACAAACTGGTCGCGATAGATTATTCACAAATTGAGCTGCGTATCATGGCGCATCTTTCTCAAGATGCTGGTTTGCTAAAAGCCTTTGCTGCCGGAGAAGACATTCATAAAGCCACTGCTGCAGAAGTATTTGGTAAAGAGCTAGAGGCTGTAAGTGGTGATGAGCGCCGCAGTGCCAAGGCGATTAACTTTGGCCTCATTTATGGCATGAGCGCCTTTGGTTTAGCCAAGCAGTTAGGCATTGCTCGAGCCGATGCGCAAAACTACATGAATCGTTATTTTGAGCGCTACCCTGCGGTGTTGGACTACATGGACAGCACTCGAGATTTTTGCCAAGAACACGGATATGTAGAAACCCTATTTGGCCGCCGCTTGTATTTGCCAGAGATTAACTCGCGCAATGGCATGCGCAAAAAAGCGGCCGAACGAGCTGCGGTGAATGCGCCAATGCAAGGCACTGCCGCTGATATTATTAAAAAGGCGATGATTGCGGTTGCCCAATGGCTTGATACTCAACCGAGCGAGCACTGCAAGATGTTGATGCAGGTTCACGATGAACTGGTATTTGAAGTATTAGAAAGTGAGTTAGAGCAGATTGTACCAAAGCTTACCGAGCTGATGGAACAGGCTGTGACACTAGATTTACCATTAGTTGCTGAATCTGGAATAGGTAATAACTGGGACGAAGCCCACTAGTACTCAATTCGCTAATAGAAAACAGTGGAAGATAGCAAAGGAGGCGATGGCCTCCTTTTTTTGTGCTTCAAGGTTTTGCGAATTTTGGTAATTATGAAAACCTTTTCGCGTAATTTAAAAACTAATGTATACCTCCAAAGTGAAATTTCCTTACAGAAAGTGCTTTATTTTTCATCGATGATCCTCTAGAGTAACTCTTGTAGGGTACAGAGGTAAGATGTTCTATCTTTCAGACCTTTATTTCACGTAGTTGAAAAAGGCTATTTTGCCGCCCCGATGGGTTTCCATCGGGGCGTTTTTTTGTCTTAATGCCAGTGATTGCCTGCCTTCTCTCTCATTTTTTAAACTCATTTATGCTCCTTGTCTAAGAGGGGGCTCTAGCTGTTGTTTCTTATTTTCTGATATTTGGTTGCTAAATTACGATATTTGGGAATTTTGTATTCAAAATACCATTGATTGATGGTGTTTGATTGCTGTTGGCTTAAGGACTGGATGAATAACAAAAGCTTCCATGAAAGAAAATTGCACATTTTTAGAAAATTTTGTGAACTAATCGATTTTCAGAGAGTCATAATTAGTGCAATTGGAATAGTGCTTTCAGTTTTTAAGAATTTCTTTTCTTACATGCCTCATCGGACGATGGGGCTTTTTTTTGCCTGCTGTTTAGTGCTGAGAGGTTTTGGTTTAGGCTCTGGATAGAAAAACGCCACGTTAAAGTGGCGTTTGGATTTAGCTAATAACTTGCTTACTCGTAGTAAGGCTTAATCACTTCAATCTTGCCGTTGTCGTCAATGTTTAGCACGGCCATCTTAATGCTGCGTAAGTGGGTTTGCCCGGCTGACAAAGTACTGTCGTGGTAGAACAAGAACCACTTGTCTTGGTACTTAACAATTGAGTGGTGAGTGGTCCAACCCAATACTGGCTCTAAGATTACGCCTTCATAGCGGAACGGTCCATAAGGTGAATCACTGCTCGCGTAAGCAATTTTGTGGGTATCGCCTGTAGAGTAAGAGAAGTAGTAACGGCCGTTGTGCTTGTGCATCCATGGGCCTTCAAAATAGCGGCGTTCGTTGTCACCTGCTAGTAGCACATCGCCATTCTCATCGACAATTTCGATTTCCTTCGGCGTTTCAGCAAACTCCAACATGTCGTCGGTCATTTTAGCCACTAAGGGTTTTAGCGCTGGTTGGTCGTCGGCAGGGAACTGCTCTTCACCAAACTCGCCGTTGCGCCAGTTTTGTAATTGGCCACCCCATAAACCGCCAAAATACATGTAGTGACTACCGTCTTCGTCTTTGAATACCGCAGGGTCGATACTAAAGCTGCCTTTAATCGCTTCTGCTTGCGGGATAAATGGCCCTTCTGGGCGGTCACCCACAGCGACACCAATTTGGAAAATGCCATCGTAGTTGCGCGCAGGGAAGTATAAGTAGTACTTGCCATCTTTTTCTGCAGCGTCTGGTGCCCACATTTGTTTCTCTGCCCAAGGCACGTCTTTTACATCTAGCGCGTTACCATGGTCGGTGACTACGCCAAAAGGACGGTCTAATGAGAAAACATGGTAATCACGCATGTCAAAGTGATCGCCGTTGTCATTTAGTGGCTGGCCGTTATCTACATCGTGAGAGGGATATACGTAAAGCTTGCCGTTAAATACATGGGCTGAAGGATCGGCGGTATACATATGCGTCACTAAGGCGCCACTAATCGGTTTTAGCTCACTGGCGCGCGCTTTATCTACGGAGCTTACTGCTTCTGCATCACTGATCTCGCGAGGCTCTTCTACTCTAGCCTTGGTTGCGTCATTCACGCTCATGGTGTTTCCTCATTAAGTTTTTCGCCAGTATAACGATCTCAAACTTGATAAGTTTTACGTTCTTCGGTAGCCCAATTGCAAAATCTACCCCGCAAGCACAATTTGTTATAAAACTATGAGCAAGTGCACAAGCAGCGTGATATTTCATGAAACCTTATGAAATAAATGATTGGCCTTATCTTATGCTGGTGGGTAGTGGCAGTATTGGTAGGGGCGTAATGAGGAGAGAGCTCGCCTCAGTGGCGAGCTTAGCGCTATTACTCAGCGTCGCTTGGTGAGTTTTCTAAATGTTGGTCAAACCATCCCACAAGGGTATTTTGCAGTAAATCTAAACCTTGTTTTTTCAAAGAAGAAAAAGCTTCTACTCGAACATTGCCACCAAATGCTTTGGCTGTCTCACGGCCCTTCAAAATCGCTGTTTTACGCGCACCTTGTTTTAACTTGTCTGATTTAGTTAAAAGCGCGAGTACTGGCAGTTCACAATCTACAGCCCATTGGATTAGACCAGCATCGGTATCTTTGAATGGATGGCGAATATCCATTAATACCACGATGCCTTTTAAGCTTTGGCGATCTTGTAAGTATTCAGACAGTGACTTTTGCCACTGCTTTTTAACTTCTTCTGGTACTTGAGCAAAACCGTAGCCAGGTAAGTCAATTAGGCGAAAACCTTCGGATATTTCAAAAACGTTAATTAATTGAGTTCGACCTGGTGTTTTACTGGTTCGTGCTAAGCTTTTTTGACGAGTAAGGGTATTTAAAGCACTAGACTTACCCGCGTTTGAGCGTCCGGCAAAGGCGATTTCAATTCCACTATCTTCAGGCATAGCCTGAATATTAGGCGCGCTGGTTATGAAGTGGGTGTTTTGAAAATGATATTGCGCCATGGTTATGTTGAGCTCCACAAGGAAATTAGGGTAATACATTACGTTTTTGGCAAAATTGTGTAAAATAATGCCGTTACTGGACTCGCTAAGTGTATCACGGGCACCAGTGTGTGGTTTGGAATAATACTAATAAATGGAATGTCATGAAAAAACTTACCTTAGTTTTAATGTTAATGGCGGGTGTTGCCAGTCCGGTTTGGGCAAAGGGAGATGCTGCTGCTGGAGAGCAAAAAGCTGCAACTTGTAAAGCTTGTCATAACGAGCAAGGCGAAGCTGCAGGTTATCCTAAATTAGAAGGCCAACACGCTGGTTATTTGCTTAAGCAGCTTAAAGAATTTAAAGCCGGCGCAATTAGCGGCGGTACCGAAGGACGTAACAACGCCGTAATGGGCGGTATGGCAATGCCATTGTCTGAGCAAGACATGGAAGATTTAGCCGCTTATTACTCAGGCCAAGCGATGAGCCCTAACACCACTGCCCCAGAATATGTTGAAGCAGGTCAGCAACTTTATATGGGTGGCGATTTAGAGCGTGGCATTGCTGCTTGTACAGCCTGTCATGGCCCACGAGGTGTTGGCCAAAGCTTAGCTGGTTTCCCGCGAGTTTCTTCGCAGTATGCGGGTTACATTAAGTCGCAGTTAGAAATGTTCCGCAGTGGCGAGCGTGCTAACGACTTAAACGGCATGATGCAAGATGTTGCTGCCAAATTAAGCGACAAAGATATCGAGATATTATCGCAGTACTTAGGTGGCTTACACTAAGGTTTATCTGGGCAGCGCCCGCTGCCCAGCTGTTTTTGATTTATTATTCGCCATCTTAGTTCTAAGTGTTACACTTGCGCCCCTAAAAAATACGGCAAGGTGTTGATTGGTGAAATGTCCACTCTGTAGTGCCACATCATCCAAGGATTTTTATCGCAATAAACGCTGCCAATACTGGCATTGTTCAGAATGTGATTTGATCTTTGTAGACCCTGGCGATGTACTCAGTACTGAAGCTGAAAAAGCCCAATATGACTTGCATAATAATGACCCGCAAGACCAAGGCTATTTAAACTTTTTACGGCGTTTAAGTGAGCCGGTTATTGGCCAGTTGACAGAGCCGGTTGTTGGCTTAGATTTTGGCTGTGGCCCTGGGCCTGCACTGTGTGAATTGTTGGCGCAAGCAGGGCATCAGTTACTGAACTATGATCCAATATATTACCCCGATGAGCAGCGCCTAACCGAGACTTATCGCTTGGTCACTAGCAGCGAAGTGGTGGAGCATTTTAACCACCCAGCTCAGTCTTGGAAGCTGTTAACAGGCCTAGTGGCTGAAACGGGGTTATTGGCCGTAATGACTAAACGCCATTGGGGAACAGAAGTGTTCCCCCATTGGCATTATAAAAATGATCCTACCCACGTAGCGTTTTACAGTGATAAAACCTTTACTTGGTTAGCTAATCATTATCAGATGAGATTGGAGATAGTTGGCCCCGACGTGGCGCTATTTCACAGAGGTAAACAAAATGTCTAGAAAAAAGAATCGTAAAGGCGGCTTAATTGGGGTGCGTAAAGACCCTGACTTTAAAGCTAAACGTGTTACTGCGCCGGATCGTAAAAAAATTGGTAAGGGAAAAGCCTCTGGCAGTCGTCAGCAAGAAGCAGAGTTGGTGCAGCAGCAAGCCGCTAATGCCCAGAAAAAAGATCCGCGTCATGGTAGTAAAGAGCCAGTAGCGCTGGGTGTTGCCAAGCCAGCAGCTAAACCTGCAACTAAGCCCGCTAAAGCAAAAGCCAAAGTTGTACTCACTCCAGAAAAAGAGTTGGCCATGCTAGAAGCCGACACTCGCCTTGAAAGCCTAATCGACGTGTTAGATGAAGGCGGTGAAATCAGCAAACAAGAGCAGCAGTGGGTGGATAAACAATTAGCACGTCACGCTGAATTGCTAGCCGAACTAGGTTTGTCAGAAGAAGCCGAAGAAGCGGAAGCTTTAGATGATGATGAGCAATTATGGCGTTCATTAAATAGTTCTTCCTTGGATCAATATAAGGATTAGTCTTGATGGTTTGGTTAGCGGTAGCCGCAGTTATTATTGTGTCAGCCTTAGCCATTTATGCCGCCTTATTAGTAGGGCGCTTAATGGGGCAACAAAAAGTGATTAAAAACGCGGTTGCTAAGCGTAATCAAAACTTGGTAACTGATATTCGTTACATTGCAAAAGCCATGCAGGAAGACCGTTGTGGTTTGTCTGAGGGTGTGATCCGCATCAGCAATCTGTTGATTGCTTTGCAAACTCCGCAGCTAATTGATTGGGCGCAGCGCTACCCTGCTGTTTTTCAGTTATATAATGCGGTAAAAGAGTTACCCACTCATGAGGCGCGCAACAAACTGCCTTTGCAGCAGCGTATGCGCCAAGATCTGCAGCGTGAAGCAGAAGAAAAAGCCTTAGAGAAACAAATATTACAAGAAGCCGAAGCACTGGAACAACTCAGTGCTAACGCACTCTAGGAGAGCACGTAAATGTCAGTAGCAATGGTGGATTGGGATCAGCAACTGATCGAGAAGTATAACTACTCGGGCCCGCGTTACACCTCTTACCCCACTGCCCTTGAGTTTAACGAAGACTTTGGTGAGCAAGAGTTTGGCATTGCTTGTGATAAGTTTCCTGAACGTGATTTATCGCTGTATGTGCACATCCCGTTTTGCCATAAGTTGTGTTACTACTGCGGTTGTAACAAGGTGATTACCCGTCATCAGCATAAGGCCGACATTTACTTAGACTACCTAGAACAAGAAATTCAGCTGCAAGCGCCACGTTTTAAACAGCGCAAAGTAAGTCAAATGCATTGGGGCGGCGGTACACCAACTTATCTAGAGCCAGAGCAGCTTAAGCGCTTAACTAGTCAGCTATTTAGCCAGTTTGAATTTGCCGATAATGCCGAAGTTAGCATTGAGGTCGACCCTCGCGAAATAGAACTTTCTACGATTAACCTTTTGGCCGAACTGGGCTTCAATCGCTTGAGCTTAGGTGTGCAAGATTTTAACAAGCAAGTGCAACAGGCAGTTAATCGCGAACAAGACGAAGCGTTTATTTTTGCCTTGGTAGAGCGCGCTAAGCAAGTTGGTTTTAATTCGGTAAATATTGACCTTATTTATGGTCTTCCGCATCAAACACGTGCGAGTTTCCAACAAACCTTAAGTCGCGTGCTGGATTTAGATCCAGACCGTTTATCGGTATTTAATTATGCCCACCTACCTAGTCGTTTTGCAGCGCAACGTAAAATAGACGAAAGCGCTATGCCAAGCAGCGACGAGCGCTTAGGTATTTTGCGTGACAGCATCGAGTTTTTAACTACTCACGGCTATCAGTTTATTGGCATGGATCATTTTGCCAAACCTGATGATGAACTTGCCATTGCTCAAAGTAAGGGTGAGTTACATCGTAACTTTCAGGGCTACACCACCCAAGGCGAAGCCGATTTACTGGGTTTAGGGGTGTCTTCTATTTCGATGTTGGGTGACGCTTACAGCCAAAACCAGAAAGATCTTAAAACCTACTACGCGCAAATCGACCAACAGGGGCATGCGCAGTGGAAGGGAATTGCACTCAATCAAGATGATTTAATTCGCCGCGAATTGATTAAGACCCTGATATGCAATTTTCAACTGAGTTTTAAAGATATAGAGCAGCAGTTTGATTTAGATTTTCAGCAATACTTTGCTGAAGATATGCAGCTGCTAAAACCTTTTGTTGAAGATGGTCTAGTTAGTTTAAGTGCCGACGCCTTGCAGGTTACCAACAAAGGACGCTTGCTGATTCGTAACATTTGCATGTGCTTTGATGTGTACTTTAGAAGCCAAGCGCGGCGACAGCAATTTTCAAGAGTGATATAACAGTGCGGAGCTTAGGCTCCGCTTTTTGTTAGTGGCTTAAACACTCGTGGTAAGAGTCGGCCAGTTGTTGCAGCAATTCAAAGTAGCCGTTTTTGTCATTGTTTACGCTAATCCCTAGAGGGTCGAGCAAGCTAATTTGCGCACCGCTATGTTGGCTAATGCTTTCTAGCAATGCACCATCAAATTGGGGTTCAGCAAAGATACATTTGGCTTTGCCTTGCTCTAACTGCTGGCGAATATTCAGCAAGCTTTTAGCGCCAGGACGACGCTGCGGGTTAATGGTAAATTCACCTAAACGATTTAAGCCAAACTCGCGTTCAAAATAACTATAACCATCGTGAAAAACAAAATAGCCTTGCTGTTTAACCGCTTGGAGTTGCAGATTAATGCTACTCACTACCTTTGCTAGCTCTTGATTAAAGCGTTCAAGCTGCTGCTCTAATTTGGCTTTATCTTCGGGCATTTTAGCAATTAACTGCTCGGTAATTGCAGCGGCAATAAGCTTAGCTTCATTGGGGCCTAACCAAATGTGCGGGTCTACTTCATGGTGGTGGTCGCCATGGTGGTGATCGTGGCCTTCATCGCCATCAATGAGTTCTAACTGGGGTATGTCTAGCAGCGCTAGTTGGCTGGCACTGGTTTGGCTAAGCGGTTTACTTAAGAATGGCTCTAGTTCATCACCTACCCAAATAACTAAATCGGCCTGACGCAGTGCACGCACATCCGATGGGCGCAGCGCATAATCGTGCGGCGATACGTTGGGGCTTACTAGGTAATCAACATTGAGTTCACCTTCACTTAAGCTACTAACAATGAGTTGCAAAGGTTTAATACTAACTAAGATGTTTGGGCTAGTGGCCCAGCTTGGTATAGCGAAGAACATCAGAACAAAAAGCAGGTTACGCATACAAGATTTTGAGAGTGATTTGGTAAAATAATACGATAGTGTAACATCTAGTGTAGAATAGCGCGCCCTAGTAAACGCCACTGGGGCTTATTCAGCTAGTTATCTATAGGATGCAGGATTGACCACTTTACTTTCGCTTAACAATATTTGCGTTAGCTTTGACCAGCGCATGGTTCTCGACCATGTTTCGTTGGAGCTAAATCGTGGTCAAATCACCACATTAATTGGCCCTAACGGTGCCGGTAAAAGCACCTTGATTAAGGTTATTTTGGGCCTTATTTCTGCAGACTCCGGTGATATTACTCGTGCTTCAAAATTACGTATTGGTTACGTACCGCAAAAAATCAGTTTAGATGAATCGTTCCCCCTCACCGTGGAGCGTTTTCTTAAGCTAGCTAGGCATTCTTCTAAGCTAGGTTTAACTAAGGTTATTCGCCAGCTTAGTATTGATAGCTTGCTAAAGCGGCAAATGGTGCGTTTGTCTGGCGGCGAAATGCAGCGAGTATTGTTGGCGCGGGCCTTGTTGGGTGAGCCGCAACTGCTGGTATTAGACGAACCCGTGCAGGGAGTCGACATCTCTGGGCAGATAGAGCTTTATCAATTGATTGCTGATATCGCCCAGCAAATGGGGTGCGGGGTGCTGTTGGTCTCTCACGATTTGCACTTGGTAATGGCGGGCACCGATCATGTAATTTGTTTAAATCACCATGTTTGCTGTCATGGGGAGCCCGAGAGCGTGGCTCAACATCCAGAATTCGCACGGCTTTTTGCGCAAAACGAACGCCAACAGCTTGCGGTTTATACCCATCACCATGTTTGTGACGATCACGACCATAACCACAATCATCAGCCAAGCACTGAAGAGAACAACTAGCACATGGACGATTTTTTAGTAAATGCTTTATTGGCAGGCTTAGGTATTGCGGTATTAGCGGGGCCGCTGGGCTCATTTATGGTGTGGCGTCGTTTAGCTTATTTTGGCGATACCTTGGCGCATGCCTCGTTATTAGGGGTAGCGCTAGGTTTATGGTTGCAAATCAACCCGGTGATAGCGGTGGTCTTTAGCGGGGTTATGCTGGCTATAATTTTGTTATCGCTACAACGCTACAAGCAGCTAGCCAGTGATACTTTACTGGGGATTATGGCGCATTCGGCATTGTCTTTAGGTTTAGTCGTGGTTGCTTTAATGGACAATGTACGCATTGATCTAATGGCGTATTTGTTTGGTGATTTACTAGCGGTAACTCAACAAGATTTATTGTGGATTTGGGGCGGCGGTGCTTTAGTGCTTGGTTTATTGCTGAGCCAGTGGAACAAGCTATTGTCGGCCACAGTGAATGAGCAAATCGCCGAGGTGGAAGGCGTAAACGTGGGCTTGATGCGTGCGCTGCTGTTGCTATTATTGGCGGTGGTTATTGCAATAGCCATGAAAATAGTTGGCGCATTAATTATTAGTTCGCTGTTGTTAATTCCTGCTGCAACGGCACGTCGTTTAAGCCGCTCTCCCGAGCAAATGGCATTGTTCGCTATCGCCTTTGGCGCGATCTCAGTAGTGCTTGGTTTGTGTTTATCTTGGTATCAAGATACCCCTGCGGGGCCATCGGTAGTGGTATGTGCCGCGCTGCAGTTTTTATTAGTTCATAGTTTAGTTAAAGTGCAAAAATAATGACCGACTCTTTAGTTACTCCAGTAAGTGATTCAATTGAGCAAGCCGTTGCCACACTTAAGCAAGGCTTGGTATTAGCCTACCCAACCGAAGCGGTTTACGGCCTTGGCTGTGACCCCGATAAGCAAGCGGCAGTAGAACGAATTCTGGCAATAAAACGCCGGCCCGTTGAAAAGGGGCTTATATTGCTCGCCTCTGAGTTAGAGCACTTATTGCCTTATATCGACTATGCTGCGTTATCTGCCGAACAGCAGCAGCTGTTAGTGAGTGTTCAAGCGCGGCCAACCACCTGGTTGGTGCCAGTATCTACCAAAACACCAAAGTGGATTAGTGGGCAGTTTAGCTCAGTGGCGGTGCGGTTAACTCAGCATCCTGTTGTTGCAAAGCTATGTACCGGTTTAGGTAAGCCAATTGTGTCTACTTCGGCCAATTACAGTGGCGAAGCCCCGGCCGAAACTGCGCAGCAAGCGGCTAAGTTGCAGGGTTTGGGGTTGGCATTAGACGGGGCGTTGGGCGCCGCTAAACAAACTAGCCAAATAAAAGACATTTTTACTGGGCAAGTGATCCGCGCCTAGATTGAATACAGGAAGCCTTATGCAAGACGTTGATATCGAAGCCGTTCGCCAATTCTTTCTCACGCTACAACAATCCATCTGTCAGCAACTGGAATTACAAGATGGCGCAGCAACATTTTTGCATGATGATTGGCAGCGTGACCCAGCAGAGCATAAAGGCTTAACTGGCGAAGGCCGTACTCGGGTGCTTACTAATGGTAAGGTATTTGAGCAAGCGGGAGTCAACTTCTCTCACGTTTGTGGCAA
This sequence comes from Agarivorans aestuarii, assembly GCF_019670125.1. Classification (NCBI taxonomy): domain Bacteria; kingdom Pseudomonadati; phylum Pseudomonadota; class Gammaproteobacteria; order Alteromonadales; family Alteromonadaceae; genus Agarivorans; species Agarivorans aestuarii. Next base: position 4,433,017 of record NZ_AP023033.1, on the reverse strand, counting down.
AGAAATGCCAGCTTCCGCTACCGCGCAGCGCCCCGAGTTGGCAGGCCGTCACTTTGAAGCGATGGGCGTCTCGTTGGTGATTCACCCAAACAATCCAATGGTACCTACTTCACATGCTAACGTGCGCTTCTTTGTGGCAGAAAAAGAAGGTGAAGAACCAATTTGGTGGTTTGGTGGCGGTTTCGATTTAACCCCGTATTACGGCTTTGACGAAGACTGTATCTCGTGGCATCAAACTGCAGCTGATTTATGCCAACCCTTTGGTGAAGATGTTTATCCGAAATATAAAGCTTGGTGTGATCGTTATTTCTTCCTAAAGCATCGTAACGAAACGCGGGGTGTAGGAGGCTTATTTTTTGATGATCTCAATGAAGCTGGTTTTGCTCAGAGTTTTGCCTTTACTCAAGCTATTGGCGAGGGCTTCTTAAATGCCTATTTGCCGATTGTAGAGCGACGTAAAGACAGCCCGTTTAGCGAGAAACAACGAGATTTTCAATTGTATCGTCGTGGCCGCTATGTTGAGTTTAATTTGGTTTACGATCGCGGAACCTTGTTTGGCCTGCAATCGGGTGGTCGTACCGAATCCATCTTAATGTCCTTACCGCCCTTGGTGAAGTGGCGTTATAACTGGCAGCCAGAATCAGGTAGTCCAGAAGAGCGTTTATATCAACGTTATTTGGTTCCGCAAAACTGGTTAGAGATGGCGAGCTAAACACTGTAAAAAAACCGACTTATTTTCTTGCAAGAATGCCGACTATGGATTAATTATTTTAACTGTTGGGTTTTAAGTCCCCCACTTTTGATGATTTTTTTTTTAGTTGAGTCTGAGCTATGAATGGATCGTTTTCGGCAAAACGCCGATTTGCAGATGATAAAAACTTTCGCCGCGGCTTTTCTCGCAGCGGCGCATTCACCATTAAAGAAGCCGAGTTACTTGAGCGCTGCGGTAGCGCGTTTAAAGAGCTTGATGAATCTATCCGCGAGCCCGTGGATGATATTGAATCTCACTTTGTATCGGTATGCCGTGGCGATGCCGAGCCCGAAACCGCCGAGCAGAAGGTCTGGCTTAAATATAAAAAGCTTACTGGCCGCAAAGCATTTCATGGTTTAGTGAGTAATCCGCCTAAAGCCAGTGTGACCGAAACAGCCGCTAACAGCGATGATGACGATGTTGAAGAGGTCGATGGTCCCGAGATTGACGACGAAGATTAATTATTGCGTCGTTACAGGGTTAATTTTTCAACTTTGTACTTTGGCTTTTTCTTAAAGCCTTGTTAAGGTGCGTTATTATTTGTTTTAGTAGCGCACCTAATGGATTTATACGCAGTATTTGGCAACCCAATTAGCCAGTCGAAGTCTCCTTTCATTCATACTTTGTTTGCTCGCCAAACCCAGCAGCAGTTAAGTTATACCGCCATTGAACCAGCAGAAGACGGCTTTGCAGACGCTCTTGCTAAATTTTGGCAAGAAGGCGGGAAGGGCTGCAATGTTACTGCGCCATTTAAAGAGCAAGCTTTCCAAGCTGCACAGCAACATACCGAGCGGGCTTTATTAGCTGGAGCGGTGAACACGCTAAAGTTAACCGATGACGGTATTATTCTTGGCGACAATACCGACGGCGCTGGGTTAGTTGCAGATTTAATTGCCAACTTCGGCGAACTGAAAGAATTGCGAGTATTGCTGTTAGGTGCGGGCGGTGCTGCGCGCGGGGTAATCCGTCCTTTATTAGATGAGCAAATTAGCGAGCTGGTAATTGTTAACCGCACGGTGGCTAAAGCCGAAGCGCTTGCCGAGCGCTTTAGTGAGTTTGGTAAGGTCTCTAGTAATTCATTCGAAGACTTGTCAGGTCAGTTTGATATCATCATTAACTCTACTTCGGCAGGCCTCAAGGGGCAGCTTCCGCCATTAAAGGCAGAGTTAATTCAAGCCGCCACTCGATGTTATGACATGACCTACTCAGCCGATGTAACCGCCTTTAATGCTTGGGCTGCAGAGCAAGGAGCAACAAAAGTGGTTGATGGTTTAGGCATGCTGGTGGGTCAAGCCGCCGAAAGTTTCACTGTTTGGCGAGGGATTCGTCCTGGTTTTCGTCAGGTGTTACGCGAATTACGCCGCAACCTTAGTCGTTAGGCCTTATCTCCATTCCTATGTGTGGAATGTTGTCTTCAAGGTAGGGCTCGCTGCAGATAACAAAACCAAGGCCTTGATAGAAATCTTCCAGATAGCGTTGCGCAGAAATGTGAATGGTGGCGTTGGGCCAGTGTTGTTGGCATTGGCTTATAGCTTGTTGCATAAGTTGTTGCCCTAGCCCCGTACCTCTTGCGCTGGCTTTGGTGACAACTCTACCAATATGGGCACTTAATGGCTCACTAGTATAGATGCGCGCATAAGCTACTAGTTCGCCATCTTGATAGGCCATTACATGCTCCGCCTGCAAGTCTTTTCCATCGGCGTCTTGATAGGGGCAGTTTTGTTCAACAACAAACACTTCTTCGCGCAGCATCATCATTTGATAAAGCTGTAGGGTATTAAGTTGATTAAAGGCCAAGCATTGCCATGTTATCATCTAATTTTCACTTGCAGTTTGTCGGTTCAATGGCAACACTTTAAGAACAGCGCGCAGAAAAAACAACTAGTCCGTTGCCGGAGTAAATAAATTATGAATCAAGCCATTATAATTAGTGACGATCAACGTTGGCAGGCTGTTAATCAGTGTGTTGAATTTAGCGCTCAGGTAATGGGTGCGCGAGTGCAATGTGCTGTTCGTAAATCTACCCTCGAGCATTTGGTGGGACTACCGCTAACTAACGACGATAAAATGCTCGAGGCTTATCACAGTGTTCAATTTGATATCGAAGAACTTCTAGAGCAAAAGCTACAGCAGGAAGACTTCGAGCCTAATGGCGAAATTATTGTTTAAGCCTGTTCTTCTAGGTACTTTTGTTTCAGGCGCACGTAGTTGTCGGCCGATTCGCTTAAAAAGGCTTTCTCTTTCTCATTCAAAGGACGAGCTTGTT